>JAKSCY010000439.1 GCA_022360355.1 Chlorobiales bacterium | reverse complement strand
CAATATGTTTCCCCATGGCATCGGTCAACTTTCCCCCGAAGCCCCCCCCTCCGACTTTGATTGGGACATGTGGCTCGGCCCCCGTCCCTATCGGCCCTATCAGTACAATATCGCGCCCTACTTCTTCCGCTGGTGGAAGGACTACTCGTCACAGATGGGCAATTGGGGGGTCCACTACATGGATGTGATCCGTTGGATGGCAGGTGAGACGGCCCCGGTTGCCATTACCGCACACGGTGTCTCAGGGATCATCAAAGACGACCGATCCATTCCCGATACCATGGAAGTGACGTTCGAGTTCAAATCTGGACTACTTGTCCAGTTCCATATCTACGAGGCCTGTAGTTCCAAAGGCATCATCGGTGGCGAAGTGGAACTTAATGGGAGCAAGGGCAGTTTGGTGGCCAGCCAGGACGGCTATACCATCACGCCCGCAGAACCGGGACAATTCCAAACCTGGAAAAAGCTAGTGGACAAAGAGGTCTACGAATTAAAGGGCAGTGAGACACACGGCGATCTGGGCATCAAGGAGGATTCGACCGCCAATCTCATTCGCAACTTCCTCGATTGTGTGAAGTCACGCAAGCAACCCTGGTGCAGTTTGGAAGACGGGCATCGCTCCACCTCCTTTGCGCATCTGGCCAATATTGCATTGGAGACCGGGGGACGCATCGAATGGGATGCGGAGACCGAGACCATCACCAACAACCGAGAGGCCAATCGGTTATTGCATTACACCTATCGTAAACCATGGCATCTCTAAAAAGGAAGACAAAACCATGCCTATGACGAGACGTACATTCTTGGCAGGCGCCGGGGCGGCAACAGCCACCTTGGGAACACTACCAGACGCTGCCAATAGTGCTGACCGGAAAGATAACAAAAACCCCATCTGCATATTTTCTAAGCACTTGCAGTGGCTGGATTACCGGGAAATCGCTGAAATCGTCGCAGAGATCGGCTTTGACGGTATCGATTTAACGGTTAGGCCCAAAGGACATGTATTGCCCGAGCGCGTACAGGAAGACCTGCCGCGTGCGCTGGAGGCCGCTCAGACAGCCGGCTTGTCCATCCCCATGATGACGACGGCCATTCAGGAGCCCGATGATCCTTT
>JAKSCY010000672.1 GCA_022360355.1 Chlorobiales bacterium | reverse complement strand
TGAATGGTTACTGCTTTCATGCACTCCATATTTCACTCCTGTATTTAGAGACCATCAATACACCTGACTTGCATCATTTCAAAAATAACCAAATGTCCAGTGAAATGCATCGAAGAATCAGCAATCCAGAAGAACAACCGCCACAGCATAATCACCATCATGCGACAGCGACAATTTGATCGAACTATCCGGAATACCGAGGTTCTTGTCAAGCACCCTGATAAAAGGCTTGCCATGCTTGTTATTTGCTATCTCCACACTTTTCCAGGAAAACCCTCCCGAAATCCCGCTTCCTATAGCTTTCGACAAAGCCTCCCTTGCTGCAAACCGCGCCGCAACGCTCGGCATCATATCCTTTTTCCTCCTGCAGTAGCTGATCTCATCTTCCGTCAGTACTCTCCGCAGGAACTTTTCACCGTACTTCTCATACGACTCCCTGATCCGTCTGATATCGACAATATCAACCCCGATTTCACGCCCGGTTATCATGCGTTTTCCACTTAAGACAACAGATCATTTACCGATACAGAAAATCCATTTGCTCTAAGCTCAAGATAATGAAAAAGCCGGGCATCAACCCGGCTCAATATGCAATGACACCTTTTGTTTTCCTCTAATCACCAAGGTAACAGTCGGGTTAACAGACAAAATAACGTAGAGAGAAATGCTGACGGCTTGGTAATCAAAATCACCAGTAGATAGCACTTCATAAAACCTTTCTGTAACCAGGGATAACGTTGCTTTTGCTTAAAATCCTATCAGACCGGAGCATGTCGCTTATCATTTCTATATGTTGAAGTCACCTTGGAACTGATTCCTTCACTCTCCTTGAGAGCTTTAATAACCTGAAAAAGGTTTTCCATTCTTGGATTACCCGATGGAGCCAACATACGATGCAAACTTTTACTGGATTTATCCAGTTCTTCCGCCAGTCCTTCAAAACCTATGGTTGAATGCACCAGGTCACGAAGAAGCGCCTTACCAACTGTTGTTTCTCCGTTAAGAAAAGCATTGATCGCTTCATCAAATAACGCTGCACGAAATGCCGGGTCGCGCTCCACTCTTTCTTTAATGGTTTCTTTGTATGATCTGCTTAATGGCATGTTATGATCCTCACGTTCTCTTTTTTCCTTGTTTTTTGAAGGTCTTGTGCTCTTGCCAAAGCTTTTTTGCTCTATCAATAGCCCTTTGCTGCCCTTTCTTGCTACTGCCACCTAACAGTATGAGAATATAGTCACCCTCTTTTCCATAGTAAATCCTGTAACCAGGGCCATAATCAAGCTTAATCTCTGACAAACCTGACCCAATAGGAGAAACATTTGAATGATTCCCCTGAACAACGCGCTCTACATACGTGGCTGCTCGTGCAGCAGTAACATGATCCAGGGAATTAAACCAGTCTCGAAAAGGGCAGTTCCCATTTTGATCCACATATTCTAAAACCTTGAATTTTTTCTGCATATATTATAGTAACATATAAGTTACTATAATCAAACCCTGTTCTTCTTTCCCTGGCTACCCTGCAAAAAACCTGCTTATATACGCTGATCGGCACCGGTTTCACTACTTCCCGATACAGAACTGCCCGAAGATAACATTCAGGACTTCCTCATTAACAACCTTTCCGGTGATCTCGCCGACGTAGTCGAGGGCGGAGCGGAGTTCGAAAGCTATGAGTTCGGTTTCGGATTGCGCGTCGATGAGTTCACGCGCGTTCTGCAGGGCATCAGCTGCGTTGCGCAGGGCTTCGTAGTGGCGCATGCTGGTAACGAGGACGCTTGCCTCGTGCAGCTTGTCGAGGCCTTCGACCATAGCGTTCATTTCGGCTTTCAAAACATCGAGACCCTCCTGCTTCAGGGCTGAGATACCGAGGACCATGCATCCGGTTTGTTCCGCGACGCCCTCTGCTCGCCTCACACTGTCATCAACGGTATCCGTCTTATTCGCAACCACCATCAGCCTTATATCGGGATGCTTGTCGCGAAGCTCTGCGATCGCTTGTACCTCCTGCTCATAATCGGAAGCACCAATATCCATCAGGTAGAGGATCAGATCGGCTTCGGCTATTTTTTCATAGCTGCGGCGGACGCCCTCATGCTCGATCTCCTCGACCGCATCGCGAAGTCCCGCCGTGTCGGTGAGCCGGAACATAGTTTTGTCGTAGATAAAACACTCCTCGATATAATCTCTCGTGGTTCCCGGCATGTGGCTGACGATCGCCCGCTCCTCGCCGAGAAGGGCATTGAGCAGCGTTGATTTACCGGCATTGGGTTTGCCGATGATGGCGGTTGCCACACCCTCGCTCAAGAGCCTGCCATGCTGGTAGGATTCCACAAGCTTTTCGACTTCCTTTTGCAGCATATCGACCTGTCCGCTCAACTCTTCCCGGCTCTGGAACTCAACGTCTTCCTCACTGAAATCAAGCTCCAGTTCAAGCAATGCGCACGATTGCAGCAACTGTTCACGAAGACCGTTGAGTTTCCCCGACAATCCTCCCTTCATCTGGTTAACTGCGGTTCGATAAGCCGACTCCGAGCGGGCATGGATCATTTCGCCAATTGCTTCGGCCTGCAAGAGGTCGATCCTTCCGTTCAGAAAGGCACGGCGGGTGAATTCGCCCGGTTCGGCAAGCCGGCAACCGTTGTCGAGCAGAAGCTTGAGCACATGCTTTGTGACTACCGGGCCTCCATGGCAGGTGATTTCAACAATATCTTCTGTAGTAAACGAATCGGGTGACCGGAACACCAGCACGATAACCTCGTCAATCATCCTGTCCCCGTCATGGAGCTTTCCGAAATGAGCGGTGTATCCCGGTGATTCCGACAATGATGTTTCCGGGGAGCGGGCCTTGGTAAAAATCCTGTCGGTGATAGAAAAAACGCCCTCTCCACTCATCCGGACAACGGCAAGCGCACCGACCCCGACGGGCGTTGCTATGGCGGCTATCGGCTCACTCTGGACGGGCGGGGAAAAAGGTTCATTCATGGTTTTAGTATTGTAACCTTATTGATCAAAAGTAAGGAATATTCAATGGAAATATTAACTTTGCAGCAGAAAGAAAAGAGCCTGTTACCAGCAAAACCAGGGGCGGAAAACCGCAATGAAACAATCACCCGAAAACACCATCGAGCAGCTGAAGCAGGAAATTCTGCAGGAAACAGGCTGTACTCTTCAGGAAAAATTCAACCGGGTCATCAAGCTGGTAAAAGTGCTCCGTTCCGAATGCCCCTGGGACCGGAAGCAGACCCCGGAATCACTTGCACACCTGCTGCTTGAAGAAAGCTATGAACTGGTTCATGCCATAGATGAACATGATGACCGGGAGCTGAAAAAGGAACTTGGCGACTTGTTCCTGCATGTCGCATTTCAGGTTCTGATGGCCGAAGAATCCGGCAAATTCACCTTTTCCGAAGTCTTCGATGTGCTGTGCGAAAAGCTCATCACCCGCCATCCTCATGTTTTCGGAGAAATCGTTGCAGACAACGAACAGGAAGTCGTCAAAAACTGGGAATCCCTCAAGCTTAAAGAAAAAGGGCGCAGGAGCCTCCTTGACGGCGTTCCTAAAGCCATGTCCGAACTTCTTCGGGCCTATCGCGTGCAGAAAAAGGTTGCAGGGGTCGGCTTCGACTGGGCAAGCGATGAAGGTGTGCTCGACAAGCTTCTCGAAGAAATCGATGAACTCAGGCAAGCATCTTCAAAAGAGGAAAAAGAGACGGAATTCGGGGATATTCTCTTCACCATCGTCAACTACAGCCGTTTCATCGGTGCAAATCCCGAAGACTCGCTCCGCAAGTCCACAAACAAGTTCATGAAGCGTTTCATGGC
>JAKSCY010000492.1 GCA_022360355.1 Chlorobiales bacterium | reverse complement strand
CTTTTTCCTTTTCGGGCGAAGCCCTTCTCGTTCGACATCAGCATAGGTCACACCAAAGGTCAGACCGGCACTGTCTCCAAGTTGCCATGTCAGGCCTGCTGATCCGGCCACAATCTCTTTGTCGTCACCATCGGTTTTCATGTCTTCCGTATCGAAATCAAACCTGCCTTTATCGACAAAAGAACCGGCAATAACATAACCCAACGACCCGGAACTCCCGCTTACCCCGGCGTCGAATGCAGTGTTTTCAGCCTCGCCGTGCCGGCTTTCCCCATACTGGGTGTTGAACCAGACCTCGGTCTCATCGGTCGGCCTCCTGGTTATGACATTGATCACACCGCCAATAGCATCACTGCCATAAAGCGCCGAACCCGCTCCCCTGACGATTTCGATACGCTCGATTAATCCTGCAGGTATTTCCCCAAGATCAACTTTGTCCTGAAAACCGGAAGGCAACCTCATGCCGTCAATCATCACCAGGGTATTGCTGCTGCTGAGACCACGCAAACGCGCAGTACTCATCCGCCCGCTGACCGGTTCAAGATTCACACTCTGTGCCTCGGTTAGTATCTGGTGAAGCGTTTCCACTCCCATACCTGAAATTTCTTCACGGGTTATGACCTCTATAGCTGCCGGAATTTTTTTTACCGGTGTTTCGGAAAGTGTTGCGGTTACTACCATTTCATCCACGGGATGATACTGAGTCGTTTCACCGGCATGCGCCAAAACAGAACCGCATGCTACCAAAACCATAAAACTACATAGCTTCCTGACCATGACACCTCACATTTACATCCATTTTGAGCCTCGAATTAATTTTATTTTGTCTAAATAAGAATAAATTTGTAATTATTGAAAATTTTTTTTCATCACCCGACAAACCGTTATCTCTGTATGTGGTATTTCTTTGACGCCGGCGGTCCGATGATGTATCCCCTTTTAATCTGCTCCATTATGACGGCTGCTTACGCCATTGAAAGAAGCTTCCATTTTCTCAGGGCCGGTAAATCACCTGATGCTCCACAGACAATCCATGACCTTATCGAAAAAAATGAATTCGATAAAGCATTACAGGTAGCTGAAATTTCCCCCGGTCCCGTATCGGCGGTACTCGAACAAGGACTCCTGCATGCAGGCGACAAAAAAGAACTGATCGAGGAAGAGATTACCCTCAAGGGAACAAAAGAATTAAAAAGGCTTAACAAACATCTGCACCTGATCGAACTGATCAGCAGAATTGCACCACTCATGGGTTTGCTGGGGACGGTTCTCGGTATGGTCAACGCATTCCAGCAGTTTGCCCAGTCAAACGGCTCTGTTGATCCATCAATGCTTGCCGGTGGAATATGGGAGGCGCTGATAACAACAGCAGCAGGACTCGGAGTCGCAATACCGTCAATGATTGTTCATCACATGCTTGAAGAAAAGGTGGAATCGTTTGCTTTCCTGATGAAATACTACGGCACCGAAGCCGTAAAACATCTTGGCAATTAGCCATGATTGAATTTGAAAAAAAACTACCCCAAAAAAGGTGGCTCGATCTGGCTCCAATGATTGACGTTGTTTTTCTCCTGTTGATCTTCTTCATGCTCACCTCGATTTATGCCAAACCGATGATGCCGGTTAGCCTCCCTGAATCAGAAACGTCAGTCGTTCAGAATGAACCGGACATCACCATTGGGGTCAGCAGAAACGGCACGCTCTCTCTCAACACCCGAAGCATAACCATTGATCAACTCCCTGAAAAGCTTTCTAGGCTCCTGTATGATCGTCATGAAAAAAGCATACGACTGATAGCCGACAAGCAGATTCATTTTGGTCTGGTTATCACGATCATGGACATCGCGAGAAAAGCTGGAGCGGACAACATTGCTGTGGTAACGGAAAAAAAGCCGTCTCATGAACAGTAGGCAGATCAACCTCTTTTCTTTTCTGATTGCGTTAGCAATTCATGCCGGATTGATGCTGTTTGTGTCACCGACGTCCAAAAGCCGCCACCATGCGTCTGCCAAAACAATAAACCTGTGCCTGAAATCAGACTCTGCCGTCAACGAAGATCTGCCACAGGGGGAAAAAGTGCCGCCTCCCAAAAGAAAGGCGACTCTCCCTTCATCCCCAAAAAAGAAACCAGCAAAGAGAAGCAACAGAAAAGAGCAAGAGAAATCCGCGGTCAATGATAATGAAGTACTTCAGAACAAAACAACACCCCTTGCTTCTTCTTCAGAGATCAGCAGTTATCTGGCAATAATCCGGGCACATATAGAGCAGAACAAACGTTACCCTCGATTTTCAAAAAGACAGAATCACGAGGGAACATCGATTATCAGGCTTGTTATTGCAAAAGACGGAAGTATCGTGAAAATCGCCCTTCTTTCCTCTTCAGGTTACAGCACCCTTGACAAGGCAGCTATGGATGCCGTAAAAAACTCCTCCCCTTTTTCTCCACCCTCCGATTACGGTCTTGGAAAAGTAAGTCTCGATATTCCGCTTTGCTATCTGCTCCATTGAACTATTAAAAAAGATACGCATGAGACTCATAAAAATTTGGGCAAACAGATTTTATTTTTATTTTGTCTAAATAAATTTTAAACACAAATCAAAAATCATCATGCCAGAACAAAGAAAGAACAACCATCACTGCCGGCAGCAAACCACCCTGCTGAGAAAATGCCATTGCGGTCATTATCATCTTCACTACAAGTACGTGATGCTGACCATACTGCAGCAAACCCTTTTCCAGATTATGAAAGAGTGCTATGAATGGGAAGAAATGCGCTCGGCCAGTCCCGAAATATTTCATGATAAAACATTGAAACTCAAGATCGGGGTTGTTGAACTCACCATTTCCGCGGAAGATTTCGATGAATTCAATGCTGCAATCCAGCAGGGTGCATCCGAGGCCCTGAATATTGTCGAGTTGGCGGGGAACCCTTCCCGTGATTAAAGGGCACCTCTATTAATTGAAACCTCTAAACAGAAACCCATATGAAAACCGTAGGCTTGTTTTATGGCTCGGAAACCGGAAATACGAAAAGTGCTGCTTTCATGATAGCTGCCGAACTTGGCGAAAACAATGTTGAAGTGCACGATATTGCCGATACCAATCCTGAGTCGCTTCTGTCCTATGATAATATTATTCTCGGTGCGCCAACCTGGGGATTCGGAGAGTTGCAGAACGATTGGGAAAATTTCTTGCCTGGTTTTGACGAGCTGGATCTTTCAGGTAAAACCATTGCCTTTTTCGGTCTCGGAGATCAGGTAAATTATGAAGATGTTTTCCTTGATGCCATGGGGACGATCCACGAAAAAGTCAGGGAAAGAGGAGGAGCAATCGTCGGCTCCTGGCCAACAGATGGCTATGATTTCACTGGATCGACGGCAGTGGAAAACGGCAGCTTTGTCGGTCTGGCGCTGGATGTAGATAACCAGGATGATTTGACCCCTGATCGAATAAGCCAGTGGGTTTCGAAAGTCAGGGATCAATTTCAATAATAGCCCCTCGCCCCATAGTCAGCATAGTACATTACAAAAATCCCCCACATAATACGGCCGCCTCCTCCTTGGGCGGTCGTTTATGTTAAACGAAAACCGGGAGCTTCACGCCAGTTTAATAACCACTAACATGTCAAAGGGAAAAACATCATGAAAACACTGCCAATCATACTTACAGGTATCTTAAGTCTTTTTATTGCTTCTTCAGCTTTTGCCGGACATGAGGGTAAAACAGAAAAAGCCGCGCTGTCGCAGCTCATGAAGGCTGTTTCAGATAACAACTATGATGCTTTTTTATCCAACGGGACTCCAGAGTTCAAAAAAAACGTCTCGAAGCAGGCTTTTGACTCGGTTACAGGTCAGCTCGGTCAGTTGATCAGGGCAGGATATACCACAGAATATCTATCGAAGCTTTACCAAAGAGGAGTAATTGTTCATTTGTGGAAAATCAGTTACGTGAACAGCAAAGAGAATTCACTGGCAAAGTTGATTATGATCGATGACAAAGTAGCGGGTTTTTGGCTCTTTTAATCGAAGTCTCCTCTCAGGCCTGGATGAAATGGAAACATTTTGCGCTCTATCCATGTTTCTAATCAAATCACTCATGCCATTCCTGATATTTCAGTAACGTAATCAAGAAAAGGAGTTACCGCTCATGTTAAGTAAAACCCTTCAGAAAGCATTCAACGAGCAGATAAACAAGGAATTTTATTCTGCGCACCTCTACCTTTCAATGGCGGCCTACGCTGAATCCCTGAACCTTCCGGGATTCGGACATTGGCTGAAACTGCAGCAAAAAGAAGAATTCGGGCACGCCATGCAGCTCTATAAATATATCAACGAAAGAGGCGGACGCGTTGAGCTCGGCGCCATCGGACAACCACCGTCTGATTTCAAATCGCCGACCGCATTATTCCAGGACGTATTGAATCATGAGCGCTCCATTACAGCCTCGATCAACAAGCTCTATGAAAAAGCCTTGAAGGAAAACGACTACGCATCCCAGGTGATGCTGCATGGATTTATCGAAGAGCAGGTTGAAGAGGAAGCAACAGCATCCGAAATCCTTGAAACGCTCAAGATGGCCGGGGAAAAAGGACAGGCCCTGCTCATGCTTGACCGCCAGCTTGCAAGGCGCGGCATGCAACACTGAGGAAGAAAGCTTGATCGCAAGATAGCTGGATAGCAAGAAAGGTAAGAGGCCCCGTATTTTCTGCAAGAAAAGCGGGGCTTTTGCTATATATCCACAAACTTCTGCTTAAAATTTCCATCCGGGTATATAGCAATCTCACTATACCGCCGGGGATTGTAGCTGAAACTTCCTCCGTTAACGACCCTGATCCCCCCAGCCGTATACGCCTGAAAACGATGAAAATGGCCATGCAGCAGGAGACGCGCCCTCAAGCGCAGCATTGTCTGCAGGAGTTCTTCTCTGTTTTTCAACTCCATGGTCCAGTCAAACGCCTGGTCAATCAATATACCCGTTCCGTAAATCCTGTATGCATGATGACATACCCCAACCACAAAACTGCCCTTGAGGGCGCTGTCCACCGAAGGATCGAGAAGAGCCCTAAGCTCTTCCGGCCTTGCATAACCCCTTGCGCCTAAAGGGTTATCGGTATTCGCCCAGGGAAAAACGGTGTTGACCATGACAAGAGAAACAGTCATATCGCCATATTGAAGCACTTTGATATATGGAAACCCGGCAACCGTGTCCTCTCCGGTTATCAGTTCCCTGAAAACATTGCAAAACTCTTTGGTTTTTTCGAGAACTCTCCTCGTTCTACTCTTGGAATCCGGATTCAACGCATTATAGATCCGCATCTCTTCTTCGAGATTGATGAGATCGTGGTTGCCGGGAATAATGGTTACCCTGTCCCAGGAATAAAGTCCCTTCTCCTGCAGAATCTCCCTGATCACCACCCAGTCCGCAGGATCAGTCGAGTTGAAAAGGTCACCGGAAATAACGATGTGACTGCAACCTGCGTTGACGATAGCAGTTAACAGCGTACCAAGGCGTTCCAGCCGACGCCTGTCCTGCCTGCCGGCAAGATGCAAATCCGAAAAATGTGCCAGTTTTATACTTTTGTCAGACAAAACCACAGGATTGATTTCCGGGCTCCAGTAAAAATTCACATTTTAGAGACGCCGTTTAGTAATAGAAACTGTAAATTACTGCCGTTCAAGATAGCGATTCAAGAGAAACTATACACACAGCAGCTTTTACACATTATTCACATTCTATCAGTTATGCGTCATAAAATAGCAGCGCTAAAGAAATTGTCCCGCAACCTCTGGTGGTCCTGGGATACCGAAGCAAAAGAACTGTTCAAGGAACTGTCGCCGCTTCTCTGGGAACGGGTCAACCACAATCCGGTCGAACTTCTTCACCATATCTCGAACGATGAACTTCAAGCACGTCTTGATTGCGAGTTCAGCGAGAAGCTCGAAAGCGTCACGCAACGTTTCGAAGAGTATCTCGCAACACAGGACACATGGGCGGCAAAACACGCCCCCGCTCTTACAGAAAAAACAGTTGCCTATTTCAGTGCCGAATTCGGTATCCATGAAAGCGTCAGGATCTATTCAGGAGGACTGGGAGTCCTTTCAGGTGATCACATTAAATCAGCCAGCGATCTGGGCTTGAATTTTGTAGGAGTCACCCTGTTCTACAAAGAGGGTTACTTCCTTCAGAGCCTCAACAGGGAAGGCTGGCAGATTGAAGAGTATCCCCTGCAGTACCCGGAAAGTCTGCCGCTGGAAAAAGTAATCGATTCTGACGGCAAAGACCTGATTATCTCCCTCGACATTGCACAGAGTGAAGTGTTTGCCCAGGCCTGGTTCCTGAACGTAGGCAGAGCAAGACTCTATCTTCTCGACACAAATATTCCCGCCAACGAGTCGCATTACCGGGACATCTGCTCCAGAGTTTACGGCGGTGACCAGAACATGCGCATCAACCAGGAGATCGTGCTCGGTATCGGCGGCGTCAAGCTGCTCAGGACTCTTGGAATTGATCCGGCCGTTTACCATATGAACGAAGGGCACTCGGCATTTCTGACAATTGAGCTTCTTGCCGCAGAGCTTGCGAAAGGCAAAGAGTTTGAAGAGGCAAAAGCAAACGTGAAGGAACAGTGTGTCTTCACCACGCATACTCCTGTAGCCGCAGGTCATGACCGCTTTTCACGCGACATGATGCACTACTCTCTCGACAAATATCTCAATAAAAACGGCATAGCGTTCGATGATTTCATGAGGACAGGCTCGGAAGACCAGTCGAATCTCCACGGTCTGTTCACGATGACTGTTCTTGCACTTAACCTCTCCCGTACCGCAAACGGAGTGTCGAAGCTGCACGGAGAGGTTTCGCGTGAGATGTGGCAGCATATTTATGCCGTTGACTCTCCGGACGATGTCCCGATAGGACATATCACAAATGGAGTACATACGGCAAGCTGGAACAGTGGCAGAACTGACAAATTCTGGCGTCAATACACGGACAATCTCGAAACATTGACAGCGTCTCCTGATGCAGCATCGGAGATTGTTGCAAAAGTAACCGACGAAGAACTCTGGAGCCTTCGCTACCGTCTCAAAAGAAACCTGATCGATTTTATCTATCGATACCTTTCCAACCAGCTGTTTCATCAGCATGCCTATACTGTATATCTTGAGGACGAATCGTCAAAATCAAGCAAAAACCCGTTATCTCCTGATGTTCTGACCATAGGATTCGCAAGACGCTTTGCCACCTACAAAAGGGCTCCGCTGATTTTTTCTGATATCGAACGTCTGACAAGGCTGGTGAACCACCCGACAATGCCGGTCCAGATTATTTTCGCAGGGAAAGCCCATCCTCATGATGATGCCGGCAAACATTATATACAGCAGATTGTAGAACATACCCGTCTTCCCCAGTTCAAGGGGAAGATCATCTTTCTTGAAAACTACAATCTCGGCGTGGCAAAACGCATGATATCAGGTGTCGATGTCTGGCTCAACAACCCGGTAAGACCCCTGGAAGCCAGCGGCACTTCAGGGCAGAAAACTGTTCTCCATGGTGGTTTGAATTTCAGTGTTCCCGACGGCTGGTGGCCTGAAGCATTCAACGGTGAAAACGGATGGTCAATAGGCCACGGTGAACAGTTTGAGAACCATCAGGACCAGGATCGCCATGATGTCACACAGCTTTACGATGTTCTTGAAAACCAGATTATACCGACGTTTTATGACCGCAACGTCGATAACATCCCGGTTAAATGGCTGAAAAAAGTCCGCAACGCCATAACATCCATCGGACCGGTTTATAATACGCACCGCATGGTTAAAGACTATACTTTACAATATTATCTTAAAGATTAGCCATCATCCGGCTATCGAGCTGTCAAGTCATTGAAAAATGATCCGAAACCCTGAACAACTACCTGCACGATCTTCAGCCGTCTCCCTGGGACGCGGGCTCGACCTGCGCTCGCCGGTGCTTCTCGCTTCGGGAACAGTTTCATACGGCGAAGAACTGCACCTGCTTACTGATTTGGGGAAAATCGGGGGAATCGTCACCAAAGCCATTTCGCCTGAACCCCGCAACGGCAATCCCCCGCAGCGCATTGCCGAAACGCCCTGCGGCATGATCAACGCCATAGGCCTCGCGAACGTGGGGCTGGACAAGTTTGTCGAGGAAAAAATCCCATTTCTGCAGCAGCTCGATACCGCGGTTATCGTCAACATAGCAGGCAAATCCATCGACGACTACTGCACGGTGATTGAACGGCTTGACGACATTGAAGGCATAAACGGTTATGAAATCAACCTCTCCTGCCCCAACGTCAAGGGAGAGTGTATGATCATGGGTGTCAGCCGGGACGCAACCTTCGAGATCATCTCGAAGCTGCGTACGATCACCGAACGTCACATCATGGTGAAGCTTACCCCGAACGTCACCTCGATAAGTTCCATCGCTCTGGCAGCCGAAGAAGCCGGTGCCGACTCGGTATCGCTGATCAACACCCTGGTAGGCATGGCGGTTGACTACAAGAAAAGAAAACCTCTTCTCACCAACGTCACCGGCGGCCTCTCCGGCCCCGCCATCAAACCGGTCGCGCTCGCCAAGGTATGGGAAGTCTACAACGCCGTCAAGATCCCTATTGTAGGCATAGGCGGCATCTCCTGCTTCCAGGACGCCATGGAATTCCTCGTCACCGGCTCACGCGCCATCCAGATCGGCACCATGAACTTCGTCGACCCCGACATCGGCGAAACCATCGCCGACGCCATCGAAGACTTTTTCGCTGCACCCGAAAACCCGACGATCGAGGAGTATACGGGAAGTTTGATTGTACGTTGAGGTTCAACCTGAATGATCGACTCAAGGAAATTCATGCTCTCTGCCTGCAATTTCAATCAAAATCATCCAGGCGGGATTTTTCAACCGCAGCTGTTTCCTGATCTTTATCCGCCATTGAACCGGGATCTCCGCCATCCTGCTTAGGGAAAAACGCAGCTTCTATCAAAACATTTTTATTTTCCAAAACTGCCCCGGGCACAGCACCGTTGAGAATCAGGTGTAGAGCGCTCCATACTATTATAACTTCCCTCCGTCGCTGATACTTGAACCTTTCCAGAATGAAACACAAGATCAGCATGCTTACTATTGCGAGCGAAAGATATATGACTGAATAGGTATGGGTACTATCAATAAGAAATGCAACAGAAGAAAGCACAAAAAAAGCAATAATTGCGCCCAAGAGCGCCAAGGCTGTGCCTGAGAGAAAGCGCATAAGCGCTTCAGCTTGATGGACCTGTTTGGATAGCGCTTCATCATTCGCATCTACAAACAACTTGCAGTAATTGAAAAAGACCGTGTTATCAGGCACCCCATGGCGATCATTGAGACATTCTATAAAACTGGACATTTTATGCATCCCATCTTTTTCAAAACGAATCGCCAAGGATTTCTTATACGGAAAAATATCCCTGACCCAATCGTCTTTATTTCGCCTGATATGAACCAGATACCACCTGGCCAATTTATCCACATTGTGTGGTGCAAAAAGACGAAGGACAACGCCAAAAAGATATGAAACAAAAAAGAACGCGGATGCCGAAAGGGCTATATTTTCATGCAAAAAGTTGTAGGTTTCAGCATGGCCGTTGTAGCCGAGCAGTTCAAATACACTCGATAAACTGAGGACAACAGTCGCTGCAAGGTAAGTCCCTGGCACCAAGATACCGAAGAACGTGACTATACCGAGACGTTCAGATTGCATCGTTGCTTTCCTCCTTTCTCTTTGTAGTTTTCCAAGCGTACATTTTAATCAACCAAGCTGTTCTTTTTTGTAAAAATCAGCCTCTTCGCTACTGAGCTACACTTTTACCTCCCATATCCTTTTCTGCCATGGCCACCACTTCGGCAATGGTGCCGCCGAACATCATACCCATGAGAACCATCCCCAAAAGCACATAACCGATTGCCTGTATTGCGTTCCTGCCCATTGTTCCCCCCTCCTGCTTTCGTTACCGTGGAATGACTGAATCCGATGTCCCATAAGCATTGAATCCTCACCAATCCCGTAGAAGACAATTGGTATTATGTCATAGCAACGGCCTCTTACCCCCAAAATACATCATTTAGTTTTTTATCGCTTAACAAAAAGGAAAACTTAAACTCTGAAAACTTTTTACCATCGAAATCAATTTTGATTTGTACATTATAATGTAACACTTAGAACAACATATCATGATAGCAATAAGTACCACAGAACTGCGCAGGAACCTCCGTAAGTACCTGAACCTGGCTCAAAAGGAGCGTGTCATCATTCAATGCGGCAAGACCGAGACATACGAGATCATCCCGGCTCGCAAGATTAGCGACAACGAAGCGTATTTTTCCAACCCCAAGCTTCTGGCTGCACTGAAAGAAGCAGAAGAGGACATCGCTGAAGGTCGGGTACGAGAGGTCAAGGATACCAAACAGTTATGGGAAGGTACAGAGTAAAGGTTACCCGCAGG
>JAKSCY010000302.1 GCA_022360355.1 Chlorobiales bacterium | reverse complement strand
TCAGGGTTTATTAGCTGCCTTATAGCTTGGATCAAAATTTGAATTTGCCCATCGTGATCGGTCAGTTTATGTTCAAGCTGGTTGATTTTTCTTGCTAGTTCCTTGTGTTGTGATATAGTCTCACGCAATTTTACAAAGGCTCTTACAAGAAAAATACTCATTTCAATTGCAGTTTTTGAGTTGAGCATGTTTGCTGCCATTATAGTGCCATGCTCAGTGAAAGCATAAGGCAAAGTTTTGGAATATTTCAGCTTTTTGAAAGGTGGTCGCAATTTGCGACCACCTCAGCTTTCTCTTCTTTGCTCAGTTGAAACATGAAGTCCTTGGGGAAACGGTCTTTGTTGCGTTTGACCTGCTCGTTTAAACGTTTTGTAGTTACCCCGTAGAACTCAGCTAAATCAGAATCTATAATTACTTTTTCGCCTCTAATAAGCAAAATTCGTTGCCCAATCTTTCCTGCTTTAACGACAACCGTTTTTGATTCCATAATTGCTATTCTTATCGTTTCTCTTCCATAAACTGTCTGTTATCTATAACTAACTCAAGGTGGATTTTAGGTCTTTTGTTCTTTGCTTGATAATTACGCTGTATATGCTGAAATATTCAAGCAAAAATTTTTTTTTTGGTTTACATCTTAAGAGCACCTCTATTAATTGTCGCAAGCGCCTTGAGTACAAGGCGGACGGAGCGCAGAAACCGGAGTGTACACGTGAGTACATGAGGATTTCGAGCACCGACCGACGATGTAATCATGGTGCGCAACAAATAGAGGTACCCTTAGTCATCCTGATGACGAAAGATAGAGATGGCAGGGGAATGGTAAGGGCTTTAGCGTTTCGAGAATGTCTGCTCTTAATCGATCACATCGAAGCCCGTATACTTTCTCAGCACTTCCGGTACGATAACGGTGCCTTCAGCAGTCTGATAGTTCTCGAGCAGTGAAACCATCAATCTGGAGGTTGCAAGTCCCGAGCCGTTCAGGGTGTGAACGTAAGACGGTTTTGAATTCCCGGCTGGTTTGAAGCGGATGTTGGCTCGCCGTGCCTGGTAATCCTCGAAGTTGGAGCAGCTCGATGCTTCCAGATATTTGTTTTCCGCAGGTGACCATACCTCGATATCATAACATTTTGTAGCGTTTGCGCTGATATCTCCGCTGCAGAGAAGCATTACCCGGTAAGGTATTTTGAGGGCTTGAAGAATAGCTTCTGCGTGCTGTAGTATCTCTTCGAGCGCGTCATAGGACTCTTCAGGACGGGTGAATTTCACCATTTCAACCTTGTTGAACTGATGAACCCTCAGAAACCCGCGTGTATCTTTGCCGTAGCTTCCGGCTTCCCGGCGGAAGCATGCGGAATAGGCGGCATAGGATATGGGTAACTGTTCATTGCGGAGCATTTCCTCACGGTGGAGGTTCGTTACCGGTACTTCTGCGGTCGGGATCGCATAAAGGTTGTCTTCGTTCATGTAGTATACCTGATCGGCAAACTTCGGCCACTGACCCGTGCCCCGAAGTGAATCTTCGTTTACCATGAACGGAGGAAAAACTTCGGTGTAGCCGTGATGTTCGATGTGGTAATCCAGCATGAAGTTCAAAAGCGCACGTTCAAGCCGTGCGCCTTTGCCTGTGTAGACAGGAAAGCCGGTGCCGGATATTTTTGCGCCCCGTTCAAAGTCAAGAATGCCGAGCCTGTTGCCGAGGTCAAGGTGGCTCACCAAAGGGAAGTCAAGCGTGTGATCAAAGGTTACCGGTTCTTTGTAGACGGCGTTGTCCTCGGCTGAACTGCCTTCGGGAACGTCGGCGTGCAACTTGTTTGGAAGAGAGAGCAGGATAGATTCTATTTCCTTTTCGAGCTCACCCAAAGTATCGTCCATACCTGCAATATTGTCGGCAACCTCTTTCATCTCCTGAATGAGATCTTCCGCAGAGCCCTGGCCGGTCCTTTTGATAACAGCGATATCTTTTGAGACCTTGTTTCTCAATGCTTTCAACTCGTCGGTTTTGCGGACAAGTTCCCGACGCTGCCTGTCGCATTCAAGCAGTTCATCGAGTTTGGAGCAATCCTCTTCCTGCCGCCGTTTTTTCAGCATTTCGACAACTTCTTCCGGGTTTTGTCGGATATAATTGATATCAAGCATGGTATGGATAACTATAAATTTTCTTATGACAGGGCTGATTTAACCATCTCCTGCACCTTTCCCCCATCGGCCTTGCC
>JAKSCY010000142.1 GCA_022360355.1 Chlorobiales bacterium | reverse complement strand
CAAGGAAGTGCTCTACCGACTGAGCTACATCAGCCTGGCTACCAGAAAACCCTGAACGTGGGTAGGGAAGGATTCGAACCTCCGAAGACATATGTCGACAGATTTACAGTCTGTTGCGTTTGACCGCTTCGCTACCTACCCCCTCTACTGTCTTACTCCGAGCTGGTGATGGGACTCGAACCCGCAACCTGCTGATTACAAATCAGCTGCTCTACCAATTGAGCTACACCAGCACAGCATCAAAAAAACAGGGCAGGTAATATACTTTCTATAAAATCAAAATCCAAAAAAATCCCCGTACTTACTACGGAGATCTTCCAAACAACGAGCTTTCTTCAGCCCTCCTGAACGCTACCGTTGTACTTGAGAGGCGCAAGAAATGCCGCCGTTTTCAATATGATTGTCTTCGGAAGAAAACGCTGGAGAAAAACCAGCAGAAAATCGAGAACCGTTGGAAAAACGTGCAATCTGTTTTTAAGCAGTCCCTTAATAGCGGCCCTGACAACAACCGAGGGGTGTGAAACAGGAAGAATGCTATGCTCGGGATATTGACGAGCCCGGGTATGAAAACCGGTTTCTATGTATCCGGGGCAGACAACAACAACCTTTATGCCCTTGTCATTTAATTCCTCGTGAAGTGACTCGCTCAGTGTAATGATAAACGACTTCGTTGCAGCATACAGCCCAAGAAAAGGAACCCCCTGAAATCCGCTCACCGATGATATATTTATGATTCCCCCTTTCTTTTGCGCCACCATGTCGGGGATAAAAAAACGCACAAGCAATGCCATTGCTGCAGTATTCACCTGGACCATTTCCTGCAGCTCGTCCAAAGGCATCGAAGCATAGTCACCCGCAAAACCGAAACCTGCGCAGTTGACCATCAACTCGACTCTGAGCGCTTTTCGGGCGCAGTATTCATAAATCCTCCCTGGGCTCTCCGGATCTCCAAGGTCTTCTACACAAATATGAATATCCGGGCTGCCTGAAGGACTCAGTTCCGCACCGAGCGCCCGCAACCTGCTTTCAGAACGGGCAACAAGCACCATATCACTTCCTCTCCTGGCAAACTCACGTGCGAACTCTTCACCGATCCCGGTCGATGCTCCGGTTATCAAGGTATAAGACATACTCTTTGGACTTGATCACTATGCAACTTTCTCAACCCACCGCCCGTGCGCCTTGATCAACTCAACAAGTCTGTCGACGGCATCTTCTTCAGGAATGTTCGACTCGACACACTCCTTTCCGACATAGAGGCTTACCCCGCCCTTACCGGAACCGACATAGCCGAAATCAGCATCGGCCATCTCTCCCGGACCGTTGACGATACAACCCATGATGCCGATTTTCAACCCTTTGAGGTGAGACATCCGGGACTTGATGACACTGGCAGTTTTTTCGAGATCGAAATAGGTCCTTCCGCAACCCGGACAGGAGATGAACTCCGTTTTTGACATTCTCACCCTGGCGGCCTGCAGAACATTGAACGCGAGGCTTGTCTCTTCACTTTCAGCAAGACCCGTCTCCACGGCAAGCATGTCGCCAATGCCGTCACAGAACAGGGTCCCGGTCTGTGTGGCACAATCGATGAGCGTTTCAAGGCACTCTTTTTTTCTTGCGCGATACCGGACAACCAGCGGATAATCGATACCCTCCTCGTTGAACCTGCGGACAAGGTGACGGTACACATAAACCGTGGCGGCGGGGGAATCTATGGAGAAAAGAAGCCGGTGCATGCCCTTTTTCTTCATCTTCAGGGCAATTCTTTTCAATACATCGGCCGGGACATTCAGAGACGCATTCTCATGCATAAAACAAAACTCGATCAAAGTTGTTCTGTCATGAAGGCTGTCGAGAACACCTTTATCAATCATCTCCCCCTCGGTAATATCAATACGAACACTGGCAGCGATACTCATAAACGCCGGGGCAAGCGAGATGTCTTTCAGTGAAACACCGACGCGGCTCCGGTCCGCTCCGAGTTCGCCGAGAACCTCCTCGAGTACTGCGGCTTCGTCCAATGAGGAGACCGGAACGGTTACAAACTCGGATTTTATAACTGCATCAGGATTTTCAGCGCCCAGCTTTCTATTGAGTTCCTCAAGCAGCAAACCGCCGTTTGCAACCGATTCCCTGGCAACCGTCCCAACTATAGGCAATGCATCACCGCCGATACCACCATGACAGGTTACGATCATCCCGGTTTTCCGTTTCTGATAACTGACCGGATCAAAAGGGGGCATGGCAAATGAAGGGCTTACTACCTGAGACTCTATGAGCCGGTTAACCGGCAGGTGCCCTTTGTCTCCCATCACTTTTTGAAAATCATTGTACTTTTTAACGAGCGCGAACCCCACCGGCACCTCGTTAACGGGATCCTCGGTGAGGGATACCCTTACGGTATCACCGAGCCCCTCTTCAAGCAACGCCCCGATTCCCATCGCGGATTTTATCCTCCCCTCATCTCCGTCTCCGGCCTCTGTCACGCCAAGGTGCAACGGATAAGGGTTGCGCAACTCGGCATCCGCTTTCATGACAAGAAGCCTGTATGCCTGGATCATCACTCTGACATTGGAAGACTTCATCGAGAATAAAATATCGTAGTACCCCTCGTCTTCACAAATCCTGGCAAATTCCAGTGCAGCCTCAACCATTCCCTCCGGCGTATTACCGTAGCGGCTGACAATGCGGTCCGAGAGTGAACCATGATTTGTTCCGATCCTCATCGACACCCCGTGCTCTCTGGCTTTTTCGATCAGGGGAAGAAACTCGGCTCTCACCTCTTCATATTCAACCCTGAATGCCTCCTCGGAATAATCCTCGTTTGAAAACTTCCGGGTATTGGCGAAATTCCCCGGATTTATCCGGACATTCTCGACAGCTTCCACCGCTTTGAGGGCTGCTTTCCGGGAAAAATGAATATCGGCGACCAGCGGGGTGTTAATACCATCCCTGCGAAGCTGGTCACGGATGGTCTTGAGATTTTCAGCTTCTTTTTCAGTCGGAACGGTAAGACGGATAATCTCGCAACCTGCCTCATACAGCCTCCTGCATTGTTCCACGGAAGCTTTTGTATCGATGGTATGCGTTGTCGTCATTGACTCCACTCTTATAGGCTGGTATCCCCCGAGAGATAACGGCCCGAAACCAACCTCGCGGGTCAGTCGTCGGCTGTAGTGGTACATTGATATCGGAAAATGCTGCATACCGCTGTTTCAGTAACCTCTTTGTGCTTAATGATTCAATACCATGTAATGTTGATAGCCGGACAATGATTGCGTCAGCCACCTTCTGGTTTTCCGATCGACTCCGAAACCCGATAGCGACCCCGATCCCCGTAAAAAATCAAAATCGGGATTCACCGTCGGTATCGAAATATTAAGTCTCCAGCAAAATCAACACTCATCAATATTCTTTAACGGCTGAATCTGTCCCCTATTCATCCTCAATAATGAACAGGGTTTCGTTATCCCTTGAAAAATTATATTTCTCTCTGGCTATTCTCTCAATCGTCTCCGGATCATGTGCGCTCCGGATCTTCCCGGTGTTTTCAATTATTTTCATTTCTTCCTGTTCCTGGTGAGCCTTGAGCATACGGTTCTCCGCCTCCATTCGCAGTCTTGCCACCACCCCATAATTGCCGAAAACTATCCACAATACAAGCACCCCTGCCAGAGCGAGCAGAAATATTTTCCTGGGATGGGACAAAACATAGACCCATATGTCAGCAACAGCCTGCTTCAACAGCATATCTGTTTGTTT
>JAKSCY010000129.1 GCA_022360355.1 Chlorobiales bacterium | reverse complement strand
CGCTGCTTCGTTGCGCGGATAAGCTTCTTTTTATCGTGCCTCATTTCAGCAAGCTCATGCAGATGCTGCTCCTCGTACTTCCGAAACGTCTTCATCGCCCTCATGACATTATATTTCCTGTGTCCGAGACGACTCAAAGCATCACTGCCGATACGCAGTGACGAATCAAGCGTATCGAGGTATATGTTCTTTACTCCCATACCGATCAGCTCGTATGAATCCTCCCATCCACTCGTTCGAGCGATGATTTCGAGATGAGGGAAATATTTTCTGGCTGTCTTTGCTATTTCCACGGCTTTTTCAGCGTCATCCACGGCGATAATAAGCAGCTCCGCTTCTGCTGCTCCTGCAGCATGCAACAGGTTACTACGTGATGCGTCGCCGTAGAATACCTGTAAACCCATTTTACGCAGCAGGTCGACATTGTCCGGATCGGGGTCCAGATAAGTTGCCTCCTCGTCGTTGGCCTGCATGAACCTGCCGACCGTGCTGCCGACCGTGCCGAACCCGGCAATGATCACACGGCTTTTTTTATCTATCATATCAGGTTTTTTTTCTTCTCTCTCCTTTGTACCGAACCTGGGCTGGACAAGCTTTTCGTTCAGGAGCACCAGCAGAGGAGTCATAGCCATGCTCAACGCGACAACCGCGATCAGCGGATTGACCAGCGACGCCTCGAAAACACCGTTATTGAGGCCAAATGAAAAAAGAACGAAGGCGAACTCACCGCCCTCGGCAAGGGCCAGGGCAAAAAGCAGAATGTTGTCGAAGCTCATCCTGAACATCCTGCCGATAGCCACCAGCACGAGGAACTTCAGCAGAACAAGCGCAGCCACCAGTTCCAGGATCAACCCCGGATCTGAAGCGATAACGTCAAAATCGATCGATGCTCCGACAGAGATAAAGAAAAGCCCCAGAAGCAATCCCTTGAACGGCTCGATATTGGTTTCAAGTTCATGACGGTATTCGCTCTGCGCCAGTACTACGCCCGCTATGAACGCACCGAGTGCCGGGCTGAGCCCAACCTTGCCCATAAGAATGGTAATTGCGATAACCAGAAGCAATGCTGCGGCTGTAAAGAGCTCGCGAAGCCTGGTCTTGGCAATAAGCCGGAACGATGGATTGATAAGGTATTTGCCTGCAAGGATAATACCGGCGACAACACCCAGTACAGCTATCGTCTGTCCCCAGATAGGAAGGCCGTCGATCCATGTCGGTGCTGCATGATGCCCGCTCCCCTCACCATGCACCGAGACGTTCCCGGTTGCGAGCAGGGGCATGACCGCGAGAATGGGAATAATTGCTATATCCTGAAACAGCAGAACCGAAAAAGAGTTCTGTCCACCATCGGTTTGCATCAGCCCTTTCTCGTGCAGGGTCTGCAGCACAATAGCCGTTGATGAAAGCGCCAGCACAAGCCCAAGCGCCAGAGATGTCTGCCATTGCAGCCCGAAAAACAGTGCTATCGCCATCACAAGCAGGGCAGTTGCAGAGACCTGAACGCCACCCATACCAAGAATAGAGCCTTTGAGCTTCCAGATCATCGCCGGTTTCAGCTCGAGACCGATCAGGAAAAGCATCATGATGATACCAAACTCCGCGAACTGCATCACACTCTGCCCCCCCTCGCCGACAAGACCCAGCACGAAAGGCCCGATAATGATACCGGCAATCAGATACCCCAGCACGGACCCGAGACCGAGCTTTTTCGCTATCGGAACCGAGACGACGGCGGCAGTCAGATAGACAAATGCCTGAAAAAAGAATCCTCCCTCATGCATAACAACAATTACTTCTGCCCATTACCAAATTGATCGTTGAGATAGCCCATGCCTTTCAGGGCACTCTGGTCGAAGGTCTCGTCGGCAAGCAACCTCAACATCGCATGGTAATGTCTTGCGTGCTCGTTTATGCTTTCCGGTTTCATAACATTCGTACCGTGGATAACAAAGGGAGGAAGATACCGCATCCCGCAGAGATGCGCCGCCTGTTCGAGTGGAGCAAGCAGCTCCTTCATGGTAAACCGGTTACATCCTTCTCTTGAATACGAAGCCTTGCTCCCTCCTGTTGTGATCACATGGCAGGCCCATTTCCCCTTCAACGCATTACCGTTTTGGCCGAACGCCCATCCATGCACCAGTACCAGATCCATCCACTCTTTAAGCAGTGCAGGCATACCGAATAAAAAAAAAGGGTACTGGAACACAACAACATCATGCTCTGTAAGAAGCTTCTGCTCAGCCTTCACCTCAATATCCATTTCGGGGTAACGCTCATACAAGTCCTGAAAGGTTACCCCGTCTATCACCTTGGCCTCTTCGATCAACCT
>JAKSCY010000136.1 GCA_022360355.1 Chlorobiales bacterium | reverse complement strand
GCTGCTTGCCATCGCCATTACGTTTTATATCCTTTATGGTGTGATTAAAAATCTCAGAAAAATGGTGCCCATAATTCTGCAAGCCGCTCCGGAAAATATCGATATTGCATCAATCGTGGAGGAAATCACCGGAATCGAACATGTAAATGCAGCTCACCATGCACACCTCTGGTCCATGGACGGACAGCATACGGTTTTTTCCGTCCATCTCGAAGTGGACAAAGAGCTTGACCCGAAGGAGTACGGCCTTGTAAAACAGATCATGCATGATCTGGTAAAAAAACACGGCATCTATCACTCGACTGTAGAGATCGAGTTTCCCGATGAAACCTGCCGGAACATCGATAACGAAGAGTGCCGTTAATACTCTTTACGTATCTTATCCGCCAGATTGGTCAATCTTCCTGAAGCAGCCCTGTTTCTGACAGCCATACCAAGTGCTTTGGTCTGGCCAATGATCATAACCAGCTTTCTTCCTCGAGTCACCGCCGTGTAAAGCAGGTTCCGCTGGAGAAGCATATAATGCTGCATCGCGAGTGGAATAACAACCGCCGGATATTCCGAACCCTGGCTCTTGTGGATGCTGGTCGCATAAGCGAGCGCGAGCTCATCAAGCTCCCCGAACTCATATTCAACATACCGCCTGTCAAAATCAACGGTCACCACCTTATCTTCTTCATTTATCGATGCGATCACCCCGATATCCCCGTTGAACACCTCTTTGTCATAGTTGTTGACCAGTTGGATAACCTTGTCGCCTTCTGAATAATTTGTCCCGAAACGGGTAACGCCGCTGCCACTTTTCAGGTTCAGTTCTTTCTGCAGTGCCGTATTCAGCGCATTCGTCCCAAGTCCTCCGCGGTTCATCGGAGTAAGCACCTGAATATCCTTGACAGGATCGAAACCGAACTTCACAGGAATGCGCTTCAGTACAACTTCCAGCAGCTTCATTCGTATATCTTCAGGCTCTCCCGCAGGAACAAAATAGAAATCCGTAAGCCCTTTACCCTCCTGATTGAGCGGCATTTCGCCCCTGTTGATCCTGTGGGCGTTTATGATGATTCTCGACTCTGCGGCCTGCCGGAAAATCTCGGTCAGCCTGACAACAGGAACAACGTTCGACGCTATCACATCCTCAAGAACAGCACCCGGTCCTACGGAAGGGAGCTGGTCGGCATCTCCCACCAGTATCAGTGCCGCGCTGTCCGGCACGGCGGCAAGCAGCTTGCTCATGAGCAGCACATCGATCATCGAGGATTCGTCAACAACAACAAGGTCTGTGGCAAGAGGATTATCCCTGCCATGTTTAAAGTCAAAAGAGCGGGGCTCAAACTCCAGCAAACGATGAATGGTTTTCGCCTCGAAACCTGTTGATTCGGAAAGTCTTTTTGCCGCCCTGCCGGTAGGCGCACATAAAGCAACTTTGAGCTTTTTAAAACGAACAATCCTCAGGATCGCGTTTACCAGAGTGGTCTTACCCACGCCGGGGCCTCCGGTAATCACAAGAAACTTGCTTGCAAGCGCAACTTTCAAAGCTTCCTCCTGGGACGCTGAAAGAGAGAGACCGGTCAGAGTTTCAACCATACCTGCCGCTTCTTCCACATCGGTAATCCCCCAGGGAGGCTCGCCGTTGTTCAGTCTCCGGACAGAAGCCGCCACACTGCTCTCCGCCCTGTAAAGCGACGCAAGGTAGAGGCAGGGTGTACCGTTTATCTCGTCTTGGACAAGTCCGCTGTCTACTATCTCTTCCTTTATCGCCCTCTCAACAACCTGTTCAGAAACACCGAGTAGCTCCATAGCATCGGCGGTAAGCCGTTCCCTTGTTGCAGCACAATGCCCTTCGCTGGAAATCTCCTGCAATACATGGCGCACTCCCGCACGTGCGCGAACCGGCGAATCCGAAAGTGTCCCCAGTTTCGCAGCGATGGTGTCCGCTGTCTTGAACCCTATGCCCTGAATATCAAGCACCAGCCGGTAAGGATTGCTGCTGACGATAGTAATCGCCTGGTCACCGTATGTTTTATAGATTCTCACCGCTCTGGCAGTACCTACACCGTGGGACTGCAGAAACACCATGATATCTCTCACCACCTGTTGCTCCTGCCACGCACCAATTATCATTTCCGTGCGTTTTTTCCCGATCCCCGGCAGTGAGCGCAATTTCTTCGGCTCGTTCTCGATCACCGAAAAAACATCCTTCCCAAAAGCCTTTACAAGCACTTTGGCGAAATGCTGCCCTATACCCTTGACCATCCCTGAAGCAAGGTATTTTTCAATCCCCTCCGTCGTGGCAGGAGGAACTACCGCCAGTTCTTTTGCCTTGAACTGCAATCCGTACGTCCGGTCATTGCTCCATTCACCGATGCACTCCACAAACTCGCCCGGTGCAACAGCAGCAAGATACCCTGTCACCGTTACCGGTTCGCGGCTGCCCCTTACCCGGGTACGAAGCACGGTAAAACCGGATTCGTCACTGTGAAAGACAACTCTCTCAACTGCGCCTGAAAGACGTTCTGTTTTCGGGTCAGCCGACAGGGGCTCTTGCATTGGCATTTATTTCCTGTACACTTTTTGTAATGCAGCGTCAAGCTGTTCAAGTGTCATTTCGTTTTTTCCGCTCCGGCGTGATGTTGGGTAGGAAGTGGCAGCCGTTACAGGTGAAGGCGACGGCGACGGCAAGGGAGCAGGCCGGAAAACAGAAAATCCGGAAGATGTTTTTGCCTCCTTCGTACCGTTGCTCACAATAGTAATAATCTCGTAGTCCCCGGGCTGAACATTGTTAGGCAAATACACTCTGGCTGTGCTGCTGTTAAACCCTGACGACCTTGACACGTCCCTGACAATGGGATCCATAACAGGACGTCCGTTGCGCTGAACGATACGCTGTTCCCTGACCGTTATTCGCTGTTCATCGGCAGAGCTTTGAAGATAGTAATCAACTGTAGCCGTCAACACTTCTCCCGGCTTGACAACCCCCGGAACCAGGCTCGAGTTATCAATCCGCACCAACGCCCTGTCAACCACCTGGAAAATAACACTGTTTTTTTGTTCCCCTTCTGCAAGAAGTCTGACCTCGTAGACACCGCTTTCAAAATTATAACGGCAGGAATCCAGTATTTCACCCGCCTCATGCTGCAGAACGATACTCTTTTCCTGAATCGCCCTGTTCCCTTCGTACCAGCGCACAGCAACGCTGGTGCTCTCAGGAAAAGCTCCCCTGTACTTCACGTAGTAATACAAAGGCTGTGCCCCGGAAGAAAAGAATTCACTTCTCCCTGCAAAGCCACTGCCGGCTATGTTGTCCGTCACAAGCGCACCGACAATCTTTATAGCCCGGTCAACTTCTTGCCGGTATTCATCGGAGAGGTTCTGTCGTATGTCTCCCCCTGCAGTATCTTGTTTAGCCGAAACTCCGTAACGACCGATATAAAAGGATAAAAACAGCAGCAGCAACACCACCAGACCTGCTGCTGCTATTACCAGTGACCTTTTTTTATCCATACGGCCTCCTTGTAAACTACCACCGGATTCCGGTCATTTCTTCAGAAACCTCCCACAACCTGCATGCGACAACCATATCACGGGAACGTTTGCTTGATTGCACTTTCACAGGATACCCCCGCATCTGGCCTTTGCCGTCAGGGCCGAAATACTCCGATCCGTGAACATCAGGAGCCGTTGCCGCGTAAAGCGTCGGCAACGCCCCCATGCCTGCCGGCTGGGCAAAAAAATTGTTCAACAGACGAACCCACCACTGATGACGCTGCAGCTCCGTAGCAGCCCAGCCGGGATGAGCGGCCACGGCAAGCGCATCCGAGCCTTCCTCATCCAGACGCCGCTGCAGTTCCCTTGTAAAATAAAGATTTGCGAGTTTACTGTCGCCATATGCCTGCCAAGCGTTATACCTGCGTTTTTCCCAGTTCAGGTCGTCAAAATCAAGCACCCCGAAAGCATGGGCTCCGCTGCTCACCGTCACAATTCTGCTTCCTGAAACATTTTTCAGCATATCGATCAGTAAAACCGTTAGAGCAAAGTGGCCGAGGTGGTTCGTGCCGAACTGCAGCTCAAAACCGTCAACCGTCTTCCCGTAAGGCGGAACCATAACCCCTGCGTTGTTGATCAACAGGTCAAGACGGGAAAACCGCTTCGTGAAATCCTGCGCAAACTTGCGAACCGACGAAAGATCGGCAAGGTCAAGCTCCATGACGTCAACATCCGCCCTGGGACACTCCTTTTTTATCCTTGCCGCCGCTTCGCGTCCTCTTGCAGCATTGCGCACGGCCATAACCACCTTTGCATTTTTGCCGGCAAGCGTCCGTACGGTCTCAAAGCCAAGCCCGCTTCCCGCTCCGGTGACTATAGCGACCTTGCCGCTCTGATCGAGCATCAAGCGGTCATCCCAACGTTTTTCTCTACCCATCCGGTGATCCTCTCGTCAGTCATTTTTTTCTTTTATCTCCAGTATTCTGGTTGTATTCTCGGCAATACGGAATGTTGCAACCAGCGCTTCAAGAACAAGGCGCGCAAAGAGCACCATCAGGATAAAAAATACAGGCGAAAATATCACCTTCGCCAGTCCCCCCATAAATGAATATTGCATTTCAGAAAACCCGACGCCTACCATACCCAGAGCCGATATACCCGCCATGACGATTCCGATAATGTAGAGATATTTTACAATCTGGAGTGACACAAACTCCTTGAACGAAAAATCAAACAGCTTGCCGAAAAAACGACCTGCATCCATAATGAGCTCCTTTTTTAAAGATTATTATAAAAAACAGTACCGTTACTTTAGGACACCTTAATTTACTTATTCCG
The DNA here is from genome assembly GCA_022360355.1 of Chlorobiales bacterium. GTDB lineage: Bacteria > Bacteroidota > Chlorobiia > Chlorobiales > Chlorobiaceae > Prosthecochloris. Next base: position 219 of record JAKSCY010000136.1, on the reverse strand, counting down.
CGATTCAATTACTTCGTTGAGCAGTGCCCCGGTCTCCGGAAATATGACACGAATTGTAACTACAGCCCTGATAAGCATCTGTGAAACCCTCAAGCGGCACCAGACGGCTCCAGACCATGCCGAAAACGGGAGCGGACTCATTGCGTTTGTTACCGTATCGGAGCGCAGGGCAAACATCACGGGTCCCGGTGGGTACCCGCACGTTAACTTCCGGTTGGC
>JAKSCY010000504.1 GCA_022360355.1 Chlorobiales bacterium | reverse complement strand
CACTCCCCCAGCCCGACTTGCATGGTTACATCCTGCAGCGCGACAATACGGCCACCGTCATACTCGCGGCTCACATGCTTCAGCTCGGCAATAACGTTTTTCATTAGATGAAGGTATTAAAAAAATCAGATACCTCCTTACCACGAAACACGTTATTCACTATTATGCACATCCCGTAAGCACACGGAAGACACTCGCACAAAAAGCATGGGACCGCCATGCTTTGTATTGTGTTATTGCTATTGGATGTTTCCTATTCCAAAGAAATCCTGCGCATGTGATAAGCCTTGGCGACCCAAAAAGCTCGTGAGGTTCTCGCTTTTCAAAACAGGAAACACCAGAAAAACCAAACAATGCAAATCCGATTATAACCTCATAAAATATTTATACAAATAGGCTTAAACGATATCGACAATCTGTTGAACCACCCAGTTGAAGCCGAAATATCATTAAAATCAATATTAATAATAACGATTATTTTCGCTGCCTGACCTTGCATTTATCGACAAAGCCCTTATATTTAAAATGGTTCAGTACCCCAATCAGTACCCCAATCAGTACCCCAATCAGTACCCCAATCAGTACCCCAATCAGTACCCGACAGCATTAGAATTAGTATTAGTTCAATCTGTTCCATGCATGCCTCTATGGTTTGCAACCAAGTAGCGCCAGAAAACTGTCAATACAACAGAATGTGAACACACTACTCGACACGACTTTAAAAGATCTGACAGGATATTAGATATTCGATACTCCCAAGGAGTAGCATAACCTGGAGCGACTGATCAATCAATAACTGATATAATTGTGAGTTCTTTGAGATAACGTAAGGGAGATGCCAATGAAGATTGTGCTTGTTGGAGCGGAACTGGAGGAAAATTTGGGCCTGCGATACATGGTTTCCGCCTTGACGCAGCAGGGACATTCGGCGGTGATAGTCCCTTTTAATGAAAAGGCAGAGATACTGCAGACAGTAGAAAAAATTTTAATAGAGCTGCCTGATATTATTGGGTTATCAATGGTTTTCACCTCGCGTGGCAGAGAATTCTGCCATTTGGCGGAACAGTTACGGGAGTCAGGGTTTAAGGGACATTTGACTTGTGGCGGACATTTTGCAGCATTCAACTGCCAGAAGCTGCTGGCTGATTTTTCGTGTTTCGATTCCGTTGCACTTGGAGAAGGAGAAGAACTTATTTGTTCACTGGCGGATAACCTTGATGATCTTGCTGGGGTGGCTGGTTTTTGCTACCGCAGAAATGATGGGGAGATTTGCCTAAACCAAGGCCATGCAAATCCTGAAAATCTTGATGCTCTTCCTTTTCCATATCGTACGGAATTTCATGAGTATTACGAAAAGCCTATCGCCAGTGTCCTTTCAAGTCGTGGATGTTGGCATGCATGTGCTTTTTGCAGTATCAACGCATGGTACCGCGGTGGCGGAGGCAAGAAATTTCGCATTCGGAGTATTGACAATATCGTCTTGGAAATGAAAACACTTTACCATACCCATGGGGTCAGGATTTTCAACTTTCAGGATGACAATTTTTTCCTGCCCGATCGGCAGCAGGCTTTAGCCAGGTTCAGCGAACTCCGTGAAAGCCTCAGGCGAGAAGGCGTAGATGAAATAGCAATTGCTGTAAAGGCTCGACCAGAGAGTATCAACCGTGAAGTGATTTCGGTTCTCGATGAATTAGGGATTTTTCGTGTTTTTCTTGGGGTAGAAAATGCTTCACAAAGGGGACTTGACAACCTTAACCGTAAAGGAACTGTAGAGCAAATCGAAACAGCTCTTACAATCCTGAACGATTTCGATATACATGTTGCGTATAACTTGTTGATGTTTGAACCGGATACCACCATGGATGATATTCTCATCAATTTACGTTTTATGGAGCGACACGTAGATAACCCCTTCAACTTTTGCCGTGCAGAAGCCTATGCTTGTACCGGTTTGGAAAAAAAGTTACGTGACTATGACATATTGGAAGGGGATTATTTCGGCTTCGATTATCGTATCAAGGATGACCGTGTAGAAACCTTTCATAAAATAGTTAATTATGCCTTCTTTGATAGAAATTTCAGCGATTTTGGTCTCCACTACTTCAATATGGAAGTTGATTTTTCCTATCAGCTGATGCGTCGTTTCTATATTGACCGGCTTAATGAAGGACTTCGAGCTGAAGTACGTGCTTTTATAAAGGAAACCAATGTGGATACCCACCGGCATCTCTGTCGTATATATGACTTAGTTCAATCAATGGATCCCAGCAATACAGATGAGGTAAAGAACTCAATGAAAGAAATGCGGCACATTGTTGACAAGAGCAGTAATAAGCTGCGTATCCAAGGCCAGGGAATAATGGACCGACTGGAGAGAGCCTTTTCAGAAAAAACTCTATTCAGTGTCAAATCAGGCTCCCAATATGATCGGGCACCTGGCTTGACTTTTATTGATTCTGTTTTTTTCTCAGATATCAACCATGAAGGTGACAAGCAGTCACTCACTGATCTCAATTTCTTCGGTTCTTTTCAGGAAGCAGTACCTTACGAGCTGTATAAAAGTATGCGTCGCGGGAATTGATCCATCAGAGTTGTTTGTGAATAGCGCCGGTATATTTAGTCATTCAATTCAACCAAAAGGAGGATATCATGTTAAAACCAAGACCTTGGCAGGAACCTGCTCATTCAGTGGTTGTAAAGAGATTTGATGACCTGGTCGTTCTTTATAAATATCTGCGAGAAGATCTACAATCTCTTATCGACAAAACTTTTGATAAAGTAGCTCGTCAGATCGGCTTTGTTGTCGCTACTACTCTACCGGTCACCGTAGAAGCTGGAAAAGGAGGTAAAGTAACAGAGGTTAAGCTGGGAACTGCTTACTTGGAAGAAACTATTTTTGCCAATGAATTTGCACCGGTTTTTAGAACGCTGAAGGAAAATGGTTTTGGGAGAGCAAAAGTTGCTGCGGGAAGTTATCAGTTAATTTTTATCTGGTATGATGCTTTAAAGCTCAAACTCAAACATGATTGGATGGAACCTGCTCATTTTCAACCAGTTGGCACTGAGATTGCCTCAAAATCAGCTGCACAGGTAAAGGTACGACCGGAAGTTCAGGAACCAGCACATTGGTTTGATGCCGGAATCACTTTAGACGCGGAGGAGGAGCTGCTCATTAGCGTGATTGATGAGGTATATCCCGAACTAAAACTGGT
>JAKSCY010000153.1 GCA_022360355.1 Chlorobiales bacterium | reverse complement strand
CGAAAACCGTTTTCCTGTACATCACCGTAGAACTTGTAACCTATTGCGTTTACCTTGGGCGGACACTTGTCGAGACAGAGGCCACAGCCAACACAGAGGTTTTCGAGAATAAAGTAATGCTTTTTCGGACGGGGAGCTTTCTTTTTAGCTACAGGTTTAGCCCCTGGCTTGGGAGCCGGTTTCGATTTCACAGCAGGCGCTACCCCTTTTGCGGCAGGAGCCGGCTTTGGTTTTGCCGCCGGTTTTGGTTTCGGCTTTACTACCGGAAGCGCAGACTCCATTCTGCGACCTGTGCGCCCCAGATTAACATCAAGACCGGTCATGCGGTTTTTTGAGACAGGCGAAGCACCCCCTCCTTTCGGTGCGACCGCCTGTTTTGCTTTAGGCGCAGGTTTTCCTTCAGGAGCGGCTCCCTTTGCTTTGGGAGCTGGCGGCTCTGCCTTTGCCGGAGCGGGCTCTGTACCCTGCTGTTTTACAGGATCGGCCATAAAACCCTCCTATCTTTGTTAAATAGCAATATTTCTTTTTAACCATGACAATGTGGAAGCAAAGGAGCTGCATTTGCAGCTCCTTTGCCTACCGCGCTCATCATCAGGCGATTAATTTCATAATAAAGTCAACGACCTGTGTCAGCAGTTGCTGTCCCGTACCTGCAGCATCACCAACAGGCGGCAAAGCCGGTGTGTTGGTCTGATAGAAACCGTTGGCAATGAACAGGAAGACCAGCATAAATGTTCCACCGAAATACAGGAGCGTACCGGCAAATTTTGAATCCGAAATCGTCAGCACAGGGAACCTGAACTTTACATCGCGATTAAGGAATTTCTTGCCGAACCATCTGATAGTACGGGTCTGAATATCAGCACCTTCAAGGCGGGAACCCCTGTCTTCAAACCAGACAGCAAAGCTGATAAACCATACAAGGTGACCGATACACAGAATAACCGACAGATGCGAACTGGAAAAGATCGTCACTGTTTCCGTCCAGAAGTAGTAGAAAATACCGGCGGAATAGTGATGCGACAACCCTGCCACAGCATCCCATGCTTTCGCATCGGCTGCCGGAACACCATACATCATCGAAGCGATCCATGCTCCGTCAATGTACCAGCATACTGCTGAAAGACCCTTGATACCCCAAAGCATTGCAAACCAGAGCTGGTCCTGGATGGAAACACCGCACGTACCACCGTAAACCGGTCCGAGACAAGGGAATGAATAGGAGTTTTTCTTGAGACCGAGATCATCCCACAAAGGTGATGTATGTGAGAAAAACGCGATACGAGCCAATGCAATCAATGAGAAAAGTGAACCCGCTACAATAACATGAGCCATGACCCAGTCGTTGATGCTCGGATCTTCAAACATCCAGTGCAGGAACGGAAGAGGCTTGAGCCAGTAGAACGACATCATGATATTGGTTCCGAACACATTCAGCTCACAGATCGTATTCCAGACAATAACCGCATACACTGAAAGCATCGTGGCGAAACAAAGTGCCATAATGGTACCGAGAATCTTGACCTGTACTTCCTGGTCACGACCTTTTGCAACCCAGATTGATTTGATCTGGCTGTAAAGACCATTGATCTGTACTTTGAGAAGGTACTGACCGCCATGATAAACACCGGCAAAAACGTAGAGAACTCCACAGATGATATGGTTGAAAACAATCAGGTTTATAACAACCCTTGCCATACCGAACGATTCACCGTTTTTGGGAAGAATCGCAAAGGCAGGAAACTCTTCAAACTCCTTTGAACCGGAGATGATCTGTCCGCCTTCCTGAACGAAATCAAAGCTTACACGGTTGAACGGCTCACCGTAGATATAGAAAACAAGCTTGTCCAGCTCGGCGTAGTAGGGAGCGAATGATTCTTGCTGGAACGCGACAAATGCAATGACACCAAGTGCGATATTAATATAGCCGATAGCGGTGAGATGCACCGAGAAAGCAGCTTTCATGTCATCATTGAGATGAATTGCCGCATTCGGCGGGTTTTTCCACCAGTAAAGACCCAGAGCAAAAAAGACAATAAACCAGATAAACGACATGAAGGTTTCTGAATTTATTGTCTGAAAATCAGGAATAGGCGCAAAGCCAAGCACCAGCCACATTACCAAGCCCCAACCGAGGAAAAGAAGCGACATGTACACCGCGTGCGGGCCAAGAGCATCTTTGTAAGTTTTGGCACTGGTACCCTGGAAAACAGCGTCACCAAATTTTCCGAGGAACCTGAATTCACGGAAATTACCGGCACGGCCGGTAAACGGATTGGTAAGATTGTGCGTCCAGTGACGCCAGCCGCCGAAAATAAGAATGGAACCGGAAATGAAATGCATAATAGCCCAGCCCATAAGCTTCCAGGATGCAGCTATAAGATCTTCTGTCCTGGGGCTGTACGTATCAATACCCAGGGAAACCATGCGGGGTTTGATTGTCAGATAAAACCAGTTATCATGAAAGGCCGGCGCACCATTCCATGGCAAAACCTGCATTCCCGACAAATAGTAAATCCCCATAACAAAACCGAGCACACCCAGCAACGCAAGATGGCCACCCACCACCTGTTCATCGTCGACCTTGTCGGTATCAAAAACCTGATACCATTTGGTTGACCGGGTTTCCGTTCGCTGGAACAGAAAACGCCTCATTTGCGCAGCATCCTTTTCCTTAATCACGGATGCTCCGGCAGGCGCACCATTCCCCTTCGGAGGAGGAACCTTCCCCTTCGGAGGAGGAACCTTCCCCTTTGGCTTGACTCCTGTTGGATTCGCTTGATCAGCCATTGTATTCTCTCCTTTTTAACTTTCTTCTTCTTTTTGTCGTAGTTTGGTTCTTCCTCGTCTTCGTCGTCGTCCTTAACGACCTTAATTGTGATATTAGAAGAGAGACCACCGAACACGAAAAGCATCAAAAGAACCAAGAAGACAT
>JAKSCY010000257.1 GCA_022360355.1 Chlorobiales bacterium | reverse complement strand
CTGAAATTTCGACATCCGGGGCCGCCAGCAATGCCGACTTCCCTACCTTGTTTGCAAACATAGGCTTCTTTATCGATTCGTCTATTGAGTCGGTTGCAGGAATGATCAATTCTGCGAGCTCAGTTACGAAGCAGGTCTCTGAAAACATCACCCTGACCGCAAATTCCGATACAGTAAAAGGAATGGTTGATAATATCGGCGCCCTTTCGCAAAATGTCATTCAGGGCGTTAACGATACCTTGAACTCGGATGAGCTTAAAAAAACGTTCAACGAGCTTGGAAACCTTGCTTCGACCGTCATTGACAGTGCCGGATCTGTAGCAAGATCTGAACAGGCACAAAATCTTTTCAATACCATAAGCACCGGCCTGAACCAATTGCTGCAAACGATTGTTCGTCCTATACAATCAGGAGCTGCCGACCTTCATGCCAAAAAAGCTGTGGAAATTCCTTTTTCCCATAAAGCGCCCGGCGAGTCCTCCGGCCCGGGCTCTGAGCCTGAAAAGCAGGGCAACCCGGAAATTCAACCGCTGCAACAGCAAAAAAAGTCTGAAACAGTCAAAGCGGCTTCCGAAAAAACAGAATCGTTAAAGGCCGGGGAACAGATAACAAAACAGAAAAGCACGCAGCAGAATCCTGTCGAAAAAAAAAGGAGTGATCCCTCCAGGAAGGGAACGATCCCACGCCAGAGGAAGCTTGATACTTGAAAGAGAACAGTGCGGGAAAAATTATCAGTTACTGCGCACGTAAATAGTTTTTTCCCCCGCATTTCCCCATAAGAAAAATAGACTTGTGTTACGCTCATACAACGAGGAGAAAACCCTTTCAAACGAAGGGCAAAGGAAGCAATTCAGGGTTTTGATTGCGGATGATGATCAATCCACCAGAATCCTGTTAACCCACTTCCTTAAGAAAATGGGCTACATAACCATCGAGGCCATCGATGGGGAGGAGTGTGTATCTATCCTTGAAAAAGAAAAAATAGATATTCTTCTTCTTGATATCAGTATGCCAAAAAAAGACGGCTTTGGCGTCATGTCCTATCTAAAGGACAACGATCGCTCGATGCCTGTTATCATGATAACCGCCTCCCATGATATTCCGCAAACCGTGAAATGTATAAAAATGGGCGCGTATGAATATCTCACCAAGCCCCTGGACGTTGACCGGCTGGAGATTGTTCTGAGAAACGCGATTACCGAATCCGAATTACATAGCAAGGTTTCACAGCTTAAAAAAGAGCTGAAAAGCAAGGAGATTTTCAGGAATATCATTGGAGAAAGTTCTTCCATCAAACATGCGACAGAACAAGCTCTTTCTGTCATGGAAACCGATCTCAATGTCCTGATCATCGGAGAAAGCGGCACAGGAAAAGAACTTTTCGCGCAGGCTATCCACGAGGGAAGCAAAAGAAAAAAAGGCCCGTTTATTTCAGTTAACTGCGCAGCAATTTCCCATGAACTTGCCGAAAGCTTGTTGTTCGGCCATGCCAAAGGCTCGTTTACCGGTGCAAACAGTGATCATGAAGGTTTCTTCGAACAGGCTGATATGGGAACACTTTTTCTTGATGAGATTGGGGATATGAATGCCGACATCCAGGCAAAGGTACTCAGGGCAATCCAGGAAAAGAAAATTCGCAGAGTTGGCGAAAAAAACGAGCGCAGTATCGATTTCAGGGTTATCTCGGCGACACACTGGGACTTTACAGCAGCTTTCAACAGTAACTCTTTCAGAGACGATCTCTATTACAGGCTCGAAGAATACCCTCTCTACCTTCCTCCACTGCGTGAACGACAAGAGGATGTTCCATTGCTTGCAAAACATTTTCTCGAAGAATTTTGCAGGGCAAACAACCTTAAACAGTTGAGCTTTACCCCGGAAGCTATCGAGGAGATGATGGAGTATCAATGGCCGGGAAATGTCCGTGAACTCAAAAATGCCATCCAGCGAACCGCTATCAGTTGCAAAAACAGCACGGAAATAACTTCAATATTGCGACACAGGGGCGGGCATCCGGGGAAAAACGACAAAATATTCGCTCCTGATGACACACCGGGCAAAATCGACACGACAAGCAAACAGGAGAAAATCCTGAGGCTTGAAGAAATAGAGCGACATGCAATAGAAGAAGCTTACAAAGCATGTGAAGGCAACCCCACAAAAACCGCCCAGGTACTTGGTATAGGAAGAGCCACCCTCTACAGAAAGCTCAAAAAGTTCGGACTCAATTAAACCCCAATTCCTCTTCTCGTCACTCGTCACTTGTCACTGGCACAGACTTGTCTGTGCCAATCCCTGTATGTCCGAACCCCCCGTCACCTCTTTCTGTTTGTGAAAGGGAACTCACCTCTTCAAGCTGAACATGTTCGTAACGCGCAATGATCATCTGTGCTATCCGGTCACCGTGCCGCACGACAAACGGCTCTTTTCCGTAATTAACGAGAATCACCTTGATCTCTCCCCGGTAATCGGGATCTATGGTGGCCGGAGTATTAGGCAGTGATATCATATGTTTCAGTGCAAGACCGCTGCGCGGACGAAGCTGAGCCTCGTATCCCGCAGGAAGTTCAATGGCAAGACCTGTAGGCACAGGAGCTGTCGTGAAAGGCTGGAGAGTTAACGGCGCATCGAGGCAAGCGGGAAGATCCATTCCCGCCGCATGAGCCGTAGCGTAGTGAGGCAGGATCGCTTTTTTGTTTATACGAACAATGTTTACTTTTAGCATCTGGCGGCTGTTGCGTGTTGGATAATCCGGATGTGAAGAAGAAATATATGGAAAACAAAAAAACAGATAAAGTTTACGCGCTCGCTTTCGGTGCACACCCTGATGATGTTGAGCTTTCGTGTGGAGCAACCCTGCTTGCAATCATCGATGAAGGACAACCGGTTGCGGTATGCGACCTTACCCAAGGCGAGATGGGAACACTCGGTACGCCGGAAACAAGAAAAACCGAATCGGACCAGGCAACAATGGTTATGGGTTACCGGAAACGCATTACCCTCAATCTCGGCGACTCGAAGCTTCACTACACTGATAATGCCCTGAAAGAGGTCATCGGGGTTATTCGGCACTTTCAACCCGATGTAATATTCACCAACCCCCCTGATGAACGGCATCCCGATCACATGAAAGCTTCCCGCCTGGTGTATGACGCAGCGTATTATTCCGGACTAAAAAAAATCAGCACAACGCACAAAGGGTGCAAACAGCAACCCCATAGACCCCGCCACCTCCTTTACTACATGCAGTTCAAGCATTTCGACCCTTCCATTGTTGTTGATGTGACAACAACCTTTGAAAGGTCGAGGGAAGGAATTCTTGCTTTCAACTCACAGTTTTACCAGGAAGGAGAGACAAACAAGCCGGAAACCATGATCCAGCGAAAAGAGTTTCTCAGTGGCCTGGAAGCCCGTGCCCGGTATCTTGGTGAGCAGATAGGAG
>JAKSCY010000498.1 GCA_022360355.1 Chlorobiales bacterium | reverse complement strand
GAGCGGGCATCATTGTTTGACTGTAGGGTGGGATCTCCCCATGAATCCATATTTAGAGTTCCAGTACCGAGAGCGTTATCATGACCAAGGATTAATGCGCCTCCGAGTATTGTACCACCAGAGTAGGTGTTGTTGCCGGTGAGTGTTGTCGTACCTGTACCCGAACGTCTTAATATACCGGTCCCGGATATCACTCCGTTGAAAGTTGTGTTTTGTGAACCGTCCAACTGGAGAGTATTGTACAGGATAATGTTGCCGCCGTTGGAACCGCCGCCGGCAATCGATCCGACGAATGAGAAAGCAGTACCAGAGCTCTCCAGCGTTACTCCGTCTACGTCGGCAAGCGTGATGTTACTGGTACCAAGTCCCCAGGCCTCAGCTATCACCGTGCCGGCGTTGATGATTGTTTCGCCAGTGAAGGAACCATCGTTGCGGCCTGCAAGTTTAAGACTACCCGAGCCTTGCTTGATCAATGTCCCCGTGCCTGTGATATTCCCGGAAAACGACGTGTTGCTGGCATCACCCACGGTAAGCGTATTGTCCTGGAGGTTAACTTGGCCGTTGGCAGGATAACTGCCGCCGGAAAGAGAGCCGATGGTTTCGTCGGCGTCAAGCTGCAATATCGCGCCCGGCACGGCGGCGATGCTAACCGCCCCGGCGTCGGCAAGCGCGTCGCCGCCGGATACGATGAGCGTCCCGGCGTTGATCGTCGTCCCGCCAGTGTAGGTATTCGTGCCGCTGAGCGTCAGCGTACCGGCGCCTGATTTGGTGATGCCCCAGGAACCGCTGGTTTCCCCAATGATACCGGACTGAGTCGCTGTTCCGGTAGAAACATTGAGGGTGGCGTCGTTTTGAAGATCGATGGTGTTGGCGATGTCCAACCCGTCGGCGTAGTCGATTGTCGAGCCCAGAACGGTTATGCCGCCGGTGCCCAAGGCGCTCGAATTGGCCAGTGAAAGCGTGCCGCCGTTGAGCGTCGTCCCGCCGCTGTAGGTGTTGGTGCCGCTGAGCGTCAGTGTGCCCGCGCCGGTCTTTGTAATCCCATAGCTGTTACCTCCATCGCCGATGGCGCCTGATACAGTCAAAGAAGAACCATCAAATACATCGAACGTCTGGCTTGCGCCAAGCGTTACCGGTGCAGCGATGCCGAAGCTGTTTGCCGTCGTTGTGGTTATCCCGTTGTTGATGGTCAGGGTTCCGCCTCCGGCAACGATATCGAAGTTGCCGGCGCTGCTGAACGTGACCGACCCGACGGTATCAGAGACGTCCATGGCCGCCTCAGTGCCCGAACTTCCGAACTCGACCCCAGCAAACCCAGGATCGGCGTCGCCGTCCCAGTTTGAGTACGTGCCCCAGTTGGTGTCCACGCCCCCGCCGCCATCCCATAGAGACGCGGAGAAGCCAAGCACATCATAGATTGTTTCCCCGATGCGAATTTCATCCATGTCGCTGCTGCCGAATGCGTGACCGCTTCCCGTTCTTATTTCGACCCCGTAGAACCCGCTATCGAAGCCGCCGATACTTGCATCGACAACGAAGGTAACTGGGTCTGTGGAGAGGTCCTCATTTCGGTATAGATTGACCGTATCACTATCACCGGCACCGAAAATCACTTCCAGAATCAGAAGTTCCACATCGCCAGTCGGGTCTCCTACGTCAACTTTGGGGCCATATACGGAATAGAGCGACAAGGGCGCATTCGGTCGATTGGTTTGTTCCCCGATACTGACTGCCCCTCCGGAGCTGGACACATTATCATCCCTCAACCCCAGAGTCCATCCTCTACCATAATTTGAACTCTTCCAGAGCACGCTAACCCAGATCGAAGTGCCGTCTTTGCCGATGACGTCATCGCCGTCGCCGTTGACTTCCTGCCACGCCGAGAACGTACCGCTTACATCCAGATTACGCGTAATGTTTTGCCATTCGTTCACCGGATGTACCATGTTGCCGGTTGTCGGCAGGCCGGAATAGGTCATGCCAGGTGTATCAACATCAGCAGGCGTACCACTCGACCAAGATCCGGACCATCCGTTACCCGCTCCGCCCTGGCCTGAAAGACCCTCGCCCGAAGTATAGTCGAATCCCTCATAGGCCAG
>JAKSCY010000239.1 GCA_022360355.1 Chlorobiales bacterium | reverse complement strand
GGCGAGATCGTCGCCGTGAATTCCTCGGACGACCTCACGCAGTCGCACGACTTCGTGTCGCAGACGCCGGGTACGCCTCCGCAGCCGTTCGATCTGGACGTCGTGATCGAAGACAAGACCGAACCGGATCAGGATGTGTTCGTGGCTTCGGCCCGCACCAACGACATGGCCGCCTTCGCCAATGACGGCTTCGACAACGACCACCGTCCGGACTTCGACTTCCGGGGTCTGCTGGACGCCGCCGGGCTCGACACCGGCAACGGTGCCGGAGATGGCGGTGTCGACGGTGTGGTCTATGTCATGGACTTCAACCAGGGCGGCGGCGGAGACCTGCTGAACACCTTCCATATCAACGAGGCGTTCGACAAGTCTGCCAACACCACGACCAACGGCCGGTTCTGGGAGAACCTGGACGATGCCTTCGGCGCCGACGACGATCGTCGCGAAGGTGACAAGCTGGCCTTCCGCAAGGCTGACGGTGAGCTCGACGAGTGCGGGACCACCTTCAACTACGATGAGGAGCAGGACCAGGCGGTCAATCGCGACGACTCCGATGCCAATGCGGTCAACGCGTTCAACGCCAATGATAGCCTGCGCTACTATGTGAGTGCGCGCAGCTTCGAGGATGCGCTGCTTGACAATCACGGCTTCATCTGGGGCGTTGACATCACCCAGGCGATTGTCGACGACGCGATTGCGGACATTGCCGATGATGGTTTTGCCAACAACAGCGCCGGCGGCATTGCCAACGGGGCCTGGGGTAACGCTTCCGACCTTCTTGGCGGCGCCGACGCGGTCAACGGAGCGAATATCGCCAAGGGTATCCTCGCCCAGGCGGACGGCGAGTCCTGGCTTCGGGTCTACTACAATGACGCCGACAGCGTGGATGCGGCGCCGGAAGCGGTGATGGAACTGGTCGGTCTCGACGATGTCTCGCAGTTCACCTTCAAGGACATCGTCGGTGCGGACTGCATCGACGACTGCAACGAGATCAAGGATCCGCAGGACATCTGGCAAGTCTTCTGATCCGACACGTTGCTTGAACGAAAAGATGGCCCCGGCAAATCGCCGGGGCCTTCTTTTTATCACCTCTCGGGCACCCGAAAAGCGGTCTTCGCCTTGTCCGAGGCCATGCGCTGTGTGGCCGTTGCTCAGGAACGCGTGTACGACGGCTTGAACCTGTCAGCCGAGGCACAGCAGCGGCTGCTGGACCTCGACCAGGCGCTC
>JAKSCY010000442.1 GCA_022360355.1 Chlorobiales bacterium | reverse complement strand
CCCCCAAGGGGGAGAGGAGCCGGAGGGGAGGGCGGGGACGAGGTTCAATGGCCGGAGGGGTGTTTGATCAGGGCCAGGAAAAAGCCGCGAAAGGCGGGTTACGCTTCGCTAACCCGCCCTACGGCCTGAACCGAGGGGGCGAGTTGGGAAAGATTGCCGCGCCATCCTGCGGATGGTTCGCAATGACAGGCTACTTGGTTCTTTGAATGGACAATGGAGGTTCAGGAGTGTCCTGGAAACCGAGGACGAAAGGTCGAGTTGAGGGTGGCCGGTAGTTGGGCAAGATTCCCATCTCAACTCGGCCTTCCGGCCAGGGGGATATGGCCGGTTTTGGTGGTGACTCCGGGCCGGATTAGGGTTAAGCTGGACAGGTCTGCGGGTCGATCCGAAAAAATATGCAGCCCCTGAAAAATCCCCTTGACAGCCGTGTGGACTGTATGTGTATACATATACAGTTTGGCGGATCAATCGATTCTTCAGTCTTTATTTGATGAAACCGAAGCAGGACGATCGGGCCGGAGCCCAAGGGCTTGAGCCCGGGGAGAAAGGGCTTTTCTGGCGGCGATGAGGAAGATCAGGACGGTCAAGGATCTCAAGGGCGAGGTCTACAAGATCCTGCGGCAGGCCATCGCCGACGGAAGCCTGGCCCCGGGAGAGCGGCTCAAGGAGACCGAGCTGGTCCGGACCCTGGACGTCAGCCGGACCCCTATCCGGGAGGCCCTCAACCAGCTCTCCAAGGACGGGTTCGTAGACATTATTCCCAGGAAGGGGACCTTTGTCAAACTCTGGACCCTGGAGGAGGCCCTGGAGATCCTTCTTTTGAGGGAGGTTTTGGAGGGCTTGGCGGCCAGGCTGGCCACGACCAGGTTGAGCCGGGATGAGATCGATAAGCTGGCCGGCTACCTGGACGACTACGAGCAGGGCCGGATGGAGTACGTGGAGGCCGACCGACGCTTTCATGAGGATATCGCCCAAGCCTGCGGGATGACGCGCTTGATCGAGCTGATCCAGACTTTTTCTTTGAGCTTTCAGGTCAGAACCGCCCTGACCGCCAGCTTCAACTCGCCGGGACGGATCAAGGCCTCCATTGCCGAGCACCGGAAGATCATCGAGGCCATCCGGACCAGGGACGAGAATCTGGTGGAACGGGTCACCCGGGAGAACTTCCGTCGGACCCGGGATTTTTACTCTCATTTCCAGCAGGGTGACGAGACCCTGGGCGCGGCCGGAGGGAAGGCCGGGAGAAGATGAAACACTCTCCCCCGGGCCCGGCCCGGGGGAGTAGGATTTAAACTCGGCCCCGCCAAGTCGGGGCAAGGCAGAAAAGGAGAAAGACTTGGCTAATCAAAAATGCGACGCGATCATCATCGGGGCGGGTGTGATCGGGGCGGCGATCGGCTTTGAGCTGGCCAAAAAGGGTTATCAGACCCTGAACCTTGATTTCAACCCCACCTCCGGCTACGGCTCCACCTCGGCCTCCTGCGCCATTGTCCGGGCCCACTACTCCACCGAGGACGGGGTGGCCATGGCCTACGAAGGTTTTAAATATTGGCTAGATTGGGAAAACTACCTAGATAATGTT
>JAKSCY010000676.1 GCA_022360355.1 Chlorobiales bacterium | reverse complement strand
CGCTTCATCCGCGTCCTGCCGTTCAACCGCGCGTTCTGGTCCGGCCACACCCAGCGCTACGTACTCCCGGTCCCGTGCCGAATCAGCCCATCAGACCGCATCGACTTCACCGCCAACGTCGCCCTGGGTGGCCGGGCCTCAGCGTCCCTCGGCGGCAAGCAGGCCTCCAGACTCATTGACGGCGACCTCGCCACAAGCTGGTCTTGCGAATCCGCCGGCAAGGGTGATTGGATCGAGATCGAGTTGCTCAAACCCGCCCGTGTGGGCGCCATCCGAATCGTCCAGGACCGCTTCCACGGCGAATTCTTCCAGCGCTTCCGGATCTCGACCCGGTCCGACACGAATCCGAAGACACCCGCCGAGCCCTTCGACCGGCAGTTGCCCGCGCCGTTCCGTCACGTCATGGCCAACGAGAAGGACGTCAACAACGAACGGCCGAGCGAGCGCTGGGTCACTTACGCCGCCTCACCCCGCCTGACTCGGGTCATCCGCATCGAGGCTCTCGACGGCGGCCGAGCAGACCTCAGCGAGATTCGGGTATTCGCCGAGCGGTGAATCATATGGTCGTTCTCGCCGAGCGGTGACCCCGTCCGGTTATTGTTCCCGAAACGCCGGTAAGCGTACCGCAAAAGTATTGTTAGGATTCCGTGTGCTCGCTACCGACCAACGGAAACCAGGTTAAGATGAGAACAAGATCGCACTGGAGAGTGTTTAGAACACAGTTAACAATGGCGGCGAAAGCATTGGAGAGGCGAGCATCCATGCGAAACATGACGATCGGGTTGGCAATCTGTTTGGTTGCCGGGGGATTCGGCTGTACACAACGCCACGCGCCCCCGGCCTGCAAGACCGGGTCGTGCAAGCAGCAGGCGGACGAGCCGCTGCGCCACGTCATCTTGTGCTCCTTCGAGCCCGACACGCCAATAGAGCGAATCGAAGCGATCGAAGACGCGTTTACGGGCCTTCCCGCGAGAGTGTCCGCGATTCAGAGTGCCGAGTGGGGTACGCGGGTCCGGTCCGGACCGCAAGCGGAGAGCTTCTCCCACTGTTTTGTCGTGAGTCTGATGACGCAGACCGAGCGCGACAGCCTCTTGGGGCACCCGGCTCATCAGGAATTCATGGCGCTGCTGACGCCCAGCGCGAAGCGCGTAATGGTATTTGATTACTGGGCCGAAAAGGCCGGAGCGACGTACGGCTCACTCTCGCGCGGCTAGGGGCCGGATGGCACCGCCGGAACCGGTTCCGCCTCCGGTTTGACACCCGCCGGCCGACCGCCTTTCCGGGGATCGCTTGCACCAATCATCGCCCCGTTCCCCATGATCTGAATCGCCTGCACGATCCCGGTCGATCGCTTGACGCTGATCTCCTGGCCAGCCGCCTCAAGGGCCTTCCTCACGTCGGCCGGCGGCTCCCGGTCAAAGTAGACCTCATCCGGCAGCCATTGATGATGTAGTCGAACCGCCGCGACGGCCTCCTCCAACGGCATCTCGAACCGAACCACATTGAGCAGCACTTGCAGAACGGACGTGATGATGCGCGGTCCGCCGGAACCTCCCAGCGCCAGCACCGGCCGGCCGGCCTTCAGGACGATGGTCGGCGACATGCTCGACAGTGGCCGCTTCCCGGGCGCGATCGCGTTGGCTTGCCCCTGAATCAGCCCGTACAGGTTCGGCCTGCCCGGATTCGCGGCAAAGTCGTCCATCTGGTTGTTGAGAATGACGCCGAACGGCTCCGCGACCAGCAACGAACCGAACGTCCCATTGATCGTCTCGGTCATAGATACAATG
>JAKSCY010000189.1 GCA_022360355.1 Chlorobiales bacterium | reverse complement strand
GGCTATTAAGGATGCTACTATGGCGTGGTTTATCACTCAAAACCTGGCTGATAATAAATTATTTATCCACTATAATGGCAGTTTTCATTCTGACGATAATGGAGGCATCAGAAAATACCTTCAGATTTACCAACCTGGCGTAAAAGTTCAGACAATAACCACGGTATCACAGGATGACATTGATAAACTGGATGAGGAGTACATTGATAAGGCTGATTATATTATTTGTGTGCCGTCGGATATGACTAAAACATACGTGGGCATGCGAAAGCGATAATGTTATTATACCGAATGAGTCAAGGCCGGAGGTAAGTAATCTGCGGCTTTTTTCTTGTCATAAATATCAGATATTATACAAAATCCTTAGTATATTCGACAAAAATTCAAATCGATGTCTGATATTCAAACGATCAAAATACTCAATAAACAACTGTATCGTCCGCTTAAGCAGGACGAGAAAATAAGATGGATTACCAAAGGGTATGTATTGAATGATGATCAACAACTGACTCATTTAAGCATTTTTAAGAGTCAATTGAATGGAACAATTCCTGATGAAATTTTTAAGCTTGAAAGTCTTGAATACATCGATATTCGTGAAAATAACATTGATAATATCCCTGAAGCGATAGGCCAATTAACACAACTTCGTTACATCGATATCCGCATTAATAAATTAAGCTCATTACCTCAGTCACTGCCTTTATTGGAAAAGTTAGAAAGATTATACCTTGGTCATAATGCTCTTCACGAAATTCCTGCTCTGATTAGTCAACTGGCTAGTCTTAACCTGATTGATCTAAGTGATAATGAAATAACTGAAGGCTGTGAATCTTTATTGAACTCCAAAAGCCTGCGCAATATATATCTTAACAATAACCAATTAACCAGCTTTCCATTTGAAAAAGTAGGTATAGAACAACTGGATGAGTTGGTTTTAATTGATAATCCTTTGGATGAATACCAAGGCACAACACGTGACAAAATCAATCGACTGATATTATAAACCCAAAGGAGCCGATTGAATAAATCAACCGACTCCCAGCTTTCCATTCCCCGATTCTCTTTCGATAATTCTACATCTCAATAATTGTTACTTCTGAACGACGGTTAGCCTGATGTTCTTCTTCTGAGCAAGGAACACCATCGGTACATCGGTTCTTGAGTCGTGTTTCACCATAACCCTTCGCCTGGATACGGTCAGCT
>JAKSCY010000605.1 GCA_022360355.1 Chlorobiales bacterium | reverse complement strand
TGACCATACGAATTTGCAATTCCATTCCACAGGCCTCGGCGTACCTGCGTAATGTATGCAGGGAAGGGGAGTGATCCTGTTTGCCAAGGCTTGATTCTATGCGTGCCAGTACAGGTTGTGATACTCCCATTCTCCGGGCTACTTCTGCTTGGGTAAGACCTGCTTCTGTTCTTGCTTCCAGTAATGCAGCAAGGGCTGCAAATTCATCGTGGAGGGCTTCATAAGCAATCCTGAATTCTGGGTTTCGGGAACACTTTTCAGCAGCAACTTTCCGAGGGTTGAACCGTACTGGGTCGTAAGTATTTTTGTCCTTCATTTTTTTATGTACTTAAGCCGTTTTCTGGCTAGTTGTATTTCTTTCAGTGGTGTTTTTTGTGTTTTCTTGATGAACCCATGGAGGATAACGACCTCCCGGTTTACGACACAACAAAAAAAGGCTCGACCAATTCCTTCTGGCCCTTTTGCCCGAATCTCGAATAACCCTTCACCTAACGCTCGGGTATAAGGCAACCCAAGATTTGGTCCACTGATTTCAATTTGTTCGGCTATCCGTAGAAACTTTGCGTAAATGCCGGTTGGCCAGCCATAAATCTCTTTCTGGACACTGCTGTTATAAAAGCTGATTGTATAGCTCATAATCAAACATAGCATATATGCTATAAGTTCGCAAGCAGTTGTTTTGCATAAAACTGATTTATACTTTGGCTTGATAGTGAAAATCGATATAATGACAATCTACACAGCAAGTTAAGCAGCTTAGCTTTTTGAGCGGATTGAATCCATTGCCCTACTCATAAGGGTAGTCTTTAGGGTTACAAATTACGTTGGTTTCTCCTATTGGGACCTGATTCATGGCAGAAAAGTCATGAATAGCCAGAGAAATGTTCATGGTTGTTGTTGATTGTTATTAATCGTTTTTGATAAAATTTTTGTTATGCGACTGTTACACGAAAAAATAAGGTGCTATTTTAACTTATTATATTATTGTTGCTTAGATTGATGTGTTCGGATATACATGGTAGAGGTCAGAGGTTCGATTCCAATGCCGCTCACTTTTTGAAAGACTGTAAAGCAATATTTTGCAGGTATTTTTCTCTTCTTCATAAGCCCCAAAGGTGCAGCCTGAGCGGATTGCCGCTGCGTAATGCAGCGCATCGATAAATTTCATGCCCCTTTTGCTTTGAGCTGTGCAGCAAGGTCGAAAGTTTCCCTGTCGTTCGGCTGAATTGACAGGAACTCTTCGGTCCTGAAAAATGCTTTGATGCCCAAAACGAGCCCAAGGTTTCCGGCTTGATATTGGTTTCTTCCGCGATACGTAGCGGGATGGTGATATATATCAGGACGAGCAGATCGGGTGTTTCATGCTTGAGAGCGAAGAAGAACGTCTCCATCAGGACGGTTACATAGCCGGCTTGGCAAATGCCGTGGAACTGCAGAGCTAGCCCACGTGGCATACATTTCTCTAAGGCATCAGGTACAGGTAATCGTAATGGATCAGGGGCTTTTTTCCTTTCTTGCCAAGAAGCTCTTTTGTTTCTTCCGAACTGTATTGCGCCATACCGTAGCCGATGGCGTTGCCGTTTTCCGAGCATATTTTGATTATATCCCCCTTGAAAAATGTTCCGATAACCGATTCAATGCCTACGGGAAGGAGGCTGTTTGCGCGTTCAAGGGAGCGGAGGGCTGTTTCCGCACCTGCATTGATGGTTACGGCACCTTTTTCAAGCCCTTCGCTGTGGGCGATCCATCGTTTCCTGCCATAGACAGGCTTTTGCGGAACAAACCGTGTTCCCACTTCGTTGCCTTTCAGGATGTCGAGAAGAATCTCCTCAGTACGGCCATTGGCTATGTGAACGGCTATGCCGAACCGGGCAAGCTTGTGAGCGATATGGCATTTTGTCAACATGCCACCTCTTCCGAAATCTGATTTTCCCGGTTTGATATAGTGATGGAAGTGCTCGGTGGATATGTCGATACTTTTAATGACTTCCGGTTTGCTTTCCTTGCGGGACATGTCAAAAAGGCCGTCAACATGGGAAAGAATGATGTAGGCATCAACCTGCATCATGGAGGCAATCATTCCCGAAAGTTCGTCGTTGTCCGTGAACATGAGTTCAGTTACGGAAACCGCATCGTTTTCGTTGATAACAGGAATGATCCTGTGTTCCAGCAGTGAAGCAAGGCACGTTCTTATATTGAGGTAATGAAGACGGTCACGGAAATCACTTTTTGTGACCAGTATCTGCGCAGTTTTCAGGCCGTGTTGTTCAAAAAGATCAGCGTAGGTATTGATCAGCCGTATCTGTCCGGTTGAAGAGAGTACCTGGCGGGCGGCGACCGGGGACAGATCATCAGAGAGTTTGACTATTGAACGCCCTGCGCCTACGGCACCTGAAGAGACAAGAAGCGCTTCTACGCCCCGGTTGCGTAATTCTGCTATCTGAGAAACAAGTTGACCGAGTATCTGCAGATCCAGTTCACCCTGACTGTCGGAGATGACATTCGTGCCTACTTTGACGACGACTTTTCGATAAAGCGGTTCTGACATAAGCTAAAGCAAAGATTCCCGGCTCGCGTGAAGTCCGGCGACGCCTATTATAATCAACAGAAGCGAGATTACTTTTATCATGTTGAACGATTCGCCAAACCATATAATACCGACAAGGGTTATCAGGGCTGTTCCTGCACCAGACCAGACGGCGTAGGTCATTCCTACGGGAAGTACTTTCAGGGCCAGCGTGAGAAATGTAAAGCTAATGCCGTAAAAAATAAAAATTGAAATTGATGGCAGCAGCTTTGAGAAGCCCTCTGAAAGTTTCATGCATGTTGTTCCTGCGACTTCCATGGTGATAGCGATGATCAGGTAAAGCCAGTGCATGGTGCGGTGACGGGTAAGATTATTTTCAAGGTTCGGTCTTTTTTGCCTCTTCTCCGGCGTTATCCTTGTGTCTGCTTTCATAGTAATAGACAAGTACCGACATCAGCAGGTTGCTGGACAGGATGACTGCGAACACTACAGGCAGAAGGCTGTCGGATGTGATGACTCCGCTTTCGAGGACGATAAATGCCATAACTGCAGTTGCAAGTCCTCTGGGTATAAGTCCCAGTGTTGATGAGATATGAGCACTCCTGAGGGACGGAGAAAGCGGCCTGACAAGGTTCACCGTAGTAACACGACTGATAAAGAATATTCCCAGTATGGCCGCGGCTATCAGCAAGACATCCTGTGTAAAAAGGTTGAAGTCAAAGAGCAGACCGATAAAAACAAAGAAAAAGGTTCTTACAAGAAAGGTGAGTTCCGCATTGATTTTTTTTACCACCTCGTCAAGTTCGAAATTTTCGACATTAAGGGTGCTGTTCAGTTTGGCGAGAGCCGACTGGGATTTAGCGGCAAGTATTTTGCTGTTGCCGAGAAGTATTCCAAAAGCAAGAATGGTTATCGCGCCTTCACCTCCCAGAAAATCGGTCAGGGTATAGAGAAGCAGTATGAAGCCGAGTGTCAGCATATAAGCAAGGTTCTGTTTGCTGAAATAGCCCATGAAACGGCTCCATATCAATCCGCTGAATGCGGCGAGGAGTATCGATATTCCAAGACTCGCAAAAATGTGGTTGATGATGGTGGAAGCGCCTTCATAGTGTCCGGGTTCCCGGAGGATGTTGGTGTAGATAATGACTGAAATAACGGTAAGAACCTCGCTGATCACCGCTTCCAGGGTAAGCAGTGTTTTGAGGTTTTTCGGGATGGAGAGCCTCGGCAGTACCGGCAGTATTACCGCCGGGCTTGTGCCTCCGAAAATAAATCCGTAAAGAAGAGCTTCGGTCATGTCCATCTGAAAAATAACAAGGCAAATGGCGGTAATGCCGGCAGTCGCCAGTATAAAGGAAAGAAATCCCAGAAGGAGAGCGGAAGAAAACTGGCGTATCACCAGATCGAATTCCAGATCGAGGCCGCCTTCGAAAAGAATAAGGATAAGTGCAAATGTTCCGAAGTATGGTGCGATTTCAAAAAAGATATCGCTCTGGAGGATATTAGTGGCCGGTCCGAGCGCTATCCCTGCAAGCATGAGGATAATCGGGGTCGGGATCTTGGTTTTGGTGAAAAGGAAGTCACCGATTACCCCAAGAACTATAATTCCGCCAATCAGGGCGGCAAAGAGGGAAACATCCATAATACTCCGTTGAAAAACAGGACAGGCTTTGAAATGCTGCTGTTCAGTGTCGGGCGTTGCTGCTGGATCTCATTTTACAGTTATGAGCGTCTGTTTCTGCATGACATTTTGCGAAAACCTGGAGACTGAAACTTCCAAGTGTGAAGCCGTTTTTCTCGCAAAGCTGTTCGAGGATTTCGTTGAGTTCGTCGCTGTGTACTTCCACGACCCTGTCGCACTGTTCACAGATAATATGGAGATGGTTGTCTACTCCATAGGATTTTTCATAATGCGTATGTTTGTGGCCAAGGTCGATTTTGTTAACCAGGTGAAATTTAAAGAGCAGGTCGAGCGTATGATAGACGGTTGCCCTTGATATGCTGATTTCCTTTTTTTTCAGACGCACAAATATTTCATCAGCATCCAGGTGGCTGTCTGACTCGTAGATTTCCCGAAGAACGGTAAGTCTTTCCTTCGTACACCGGTACCCTTCTTCTTTCATCGACTCTTTAAAAAGAGATTCAGCTTGCAGGGTTTGCTGAGAAAGTTTTTTGTGACCCTTTTTTTGTGAAAAAGCCATAGTGCTATCAGATTACAAGGGGTTGGGTTAAAAAGCAATCGCTCAAAGCAGGTGGTAATTGTTTTCCTGCAGCTTGTTCTGCACGTTCTGGTAAAGTCTCGAATACAGTCCTTCCAGGTTCTTGAACTCCTTGGTGTTTGCTCTGAGTGTATAGCCGAATAGTCCGTTTTTCGTTTCAGCCCTGAAAAAAGCCGGTTTAGGATCAAGCATAATACCGTCCACACCCAGTGTGGCTTCGGTTACCAGTTCCCGAAGTGTTTCGGTTTTTGTGTTTTGCTTCAGATAAAACGTAAGCTCCAGGGAAAAATGTCCGTTTTTCTGGACGGACTCTGTGTAATTTATGATTTTTGACTGAAAAGCAGTCTTGTTCGATATAATGACGATCTCATTCTTGAGGTTTTTTATGCGGGTTACCAGCAGGCCTTTGTAAATGATGTCACCGGTAATGTTCCCGAGCATTACCCGGTCACCTATCCGGAAAGAACCTGTATAGTTCAGCATGATTCCACTGATGATGTTCTGAACGGTGGGCACTGCGCTGAGAGACAAGGTAAGGCCCATGATGATGGCAAGAACAAGTGCTGTGCGATTGTTCGCAAGGGGCAGCGAGGAAACCAGCAGGAATATCAGCAGGAGGTAAAGGGTTATTTTAACGATTTTTCTTGTCGGTTCAGCCCATTCGGCTTCGAAACCGCTGAGCTTGAGTTCTCCCTTGCTGATGTTGTTGAAAACCAGGTCGCTGAACTTGCCGAGATAGCGGGTAATGGTTACCAAAATGACAATTGCAATGACGCTTGGGATCAGTGTGACAAACTCACTGGATAATTTTTTCGCCGGTTCGAGTACAAATGCGAGCAGGTTTGTCGACAGATCTTCCGTCCAGGGGAAAAAACTCAACACCGTTGTGAGGTACGCATAGATCAGGAGGATTTTCAAAAACAGTTCGGTTATCCTGCTGAACCAGCCAAGCCCGGATGCGAGATGGTCAGGGGCGAGTAATTGTATGAGCTTGTTCTGGCTGCTGGAGCTGTGGTGCAGCCGTATTTTCTGTATCCAGCCATCCATGAGGGTGAAGAAACTGTTCAGGTAGTGCCATACAACGGCAAGCGCAACAAAAAAGGCAAGGGATTTAAGGATGCTGAGCAGAATATTTCGTCCGCTGGTTTCTTCCCTGAAATTTCCTGCCTGTGTGGAAATTATTGCAAGCACGGAATCGGCAAGTTCCTGCCTTGTCATGTTTTCTGCAGCGGCATCATCATCACTGAAAGCCGCTATAATGTTCCTCGATGTTCTGATGGCTGTCAGCGTTTCACCCTCGACGATTGTCAGCGAATCAACAGGAGCGGGTGAGCGAAAAAAGTCCATCAGCAATTTTGACGTTTTAACTGCTCTTTCCTCTGCGTCGATATCGCCAATCTTGCCGTAAAGACGGAAAATCTCGTTTTTGTTTACAGTTACCGGAAATCCGCTCTGTTGTTTCAGTGAATCGGAAAAGGCATTGATGACATCCTTGTCATCCAGTTTTGGAGGCTCGGGTGTTTCGGTTTCAATAGTATCTTCAACGGCTTGGGCTGTTGCTGAAAATACAGTGCCGGAATGCTGTGCCGTTGAATCGGCTGCAGCATGGCTTATGCCCGCAGAGAAGAGGAGCAGGAGAATAATACAGAGAGGGGAATATGTTTTCATTGCAAACCCGGTAATATATCTGAGTTCATCGTTTCACACTGTTTCGACCTTGCAGTGCCCGGAATCGGTTGCTTATGGGCATCTCTATTTATTTATTCCGCGACTCAATTGCCTCGTTGATCCCGACCTGCCGGGACTCCGGTTTCTGCGCTCCGTTCGCCTTGCATCCCGATTATGATCGGGACTCATGACAATAAATAGAGGTGCCCTTGTATTTGTTGTTCGGATCTTCGGTCGGCAATCGCCGGGAACAGGATTTTGTCCTTAATTTACTTAAAATTAAGCCGATATTATGAAATTCCATAGTCAGGTCTTACATAAGGTGTTTTCTTTCCTTCACGCAGGCCTCTTGTGCGGTGGCCTGGAGCAACTTTTTACCCTGTGTTCGGGTTTGATAAACAACATTTGAAATGTTCAATTCAGGAGGATATGATACTTCCGATTAATACATACAGTGATGAGGTTTTGCGTCGGAGAGCAAAACCGTTAAAGGGAACTGACCGGCAGCTTGAAGAACTCATAGGCAATATGTTCGAATCCATGCGGAATGCTGAAGGTATAGGTCTTGCGGCCCCGCAGATAGGCGTATCGCTTCGTTTGCTTGTTGTCGATATTTCCCTGGCGGACGGTTATGGAGAGGCTTCTCCGATGGTTGTTATCAATCCGCACATTATTGCCGTAAAAGGTTTCAACTCAATGGAAGAAGGATGTTTGAGCATTCCCGATGTCCGGGGTGAGGTTGTTCGTCCTTCGGCGATACAGCTCAAGTATCGTGATGAAAATTTCGAAGAGCGTGTTGGTGAGTTTGACGACCTTGCAGCACGGGTTTTGCAGCACGAGATCGACCATCTTGACGGAACGCTTTTTGTAGACCGTATGCAACGGCGTGATCGCAGAAAAATCCAGAAAGGGCTTGATGCTATAACCCGTGGTTCGGTCAGAACCAGCTATCCTGTTGTTGTTCAGCCGGAGGATAGCGAGGCGATGTGAAATAAATAAACGGATTTTCGATGAGAATTATTTTTATGGGGACACCCCGGTTCGCCGTCCCTTCTCTCCGTGCAATAGCTGAAGCTGACAGTGATTTCGAGATCGTTCTTGTAGTTACCGGAAAAGACAAGCCTCGCAGGAACCAGCGCTCTGAGCCCGAACCGACACCGGTAAAAAAGGCGGCAAAGGAACTTGGTCTTACCGTTCTTGAAATAGATGATGTGAAGGAACCCCGTTTTGCCGACACTGTTGCAAGACACAGGCCTGACGTTATTGTTGTTGCGGCGTTCCGTATTCTTCCTCCTTCGGTTTTCGAGCAGGCCAGGCTCGGGTCGTTCAATCTTCATGCTTCGCTGCTTCCTCGCTACCGGGGTGCGGCACCGGTTAACTGGACGATAATAAACGGAGATACGGAAACCGGGGTGACTACTTTTTTTTTGCGGAAAACGGTTGATACAGGAAACATCCTTCTTCAGGAAAGGACGCCTGTCGGTCCTGATGAAACTGCAGGAGAGCTTGCCGAACGGTTGTCGGTTATCGGGGCGGGAGCGGTTGTTAAAACTCTGGAACTCATCAGGGACGGCAAGGCAGAGCCTTTGGCACAGGACGATGCGGGGGCGACCAAAGCACCCAAGCTGACATCAGAGAACACCCGTATTGACTGGACGGAGCCTGTGGATGCTATCTGTGATTTTGTCAGGGGGCTTTCACCAAAACCTTCAGCCTGGACAGTGTTCAATCACAGAAAGGTGAAAATTTACAAAGCCGTGCCTGCCGATTTTCAGCTGCCTGAACCGGAAGAGCAGGCAAAAGTTCCGGGAAGTCTTTCGGTTGAAGGGGGCCGCATGTTTGTTATGGGACTTGATGGATGGGTTGAAATTCTCTCTCTTCAGATGGAGGGCAAACGGAGGATGGAAGCCGTTGAGTTCTGCTGTGGATTCCGGTGTGAAGAGGAGTGCCCGTCGTTTTCATAGGGAATCCGGATTCACTATATTCCCCCGTTACTTTTTTGCCGAACCTGAATCGGGCGCGTTCAAACTGTCCCGAAAATAGTGGCGAGTTGTGAGGACAAGGAAGGATGTACTGAAGATGCATTGCCATGTCATTGTTACGGAATGTTCGAACAACTACGTAATTCAGGTTGACGTTATACTCTCAACTTAATAGAATAATATATGCCTTCGAGCAGTACGGTAGTCGATACTATCAGAAATTTCTGCATCATAGCTCATATAGATCACGGCAAGTCCACACTTGCCGACAGATTTCTGGAGGCGACAAATACACTCCAGCGCAACCAGATGGCTGAGCAGGTACTCGATGACATGGAACTTGAGCGCGAAAGGGGTATTACCATTAAAAGTCATGCGATACAGATGCGCTATAAGGCTGCTGATGGTCAAGGATATATTCTTAATCTTATCGACACGCCGGGACATGTTGATTTCAGTTACGAGGTTTCGCGCTCTCTTGCTGCATGCGAAGGAGCCCTGCTTGTTGTTGATGCAACACAGGGGGTTGAAGCCCAGACTATTGCCAACCTCTACCTTGCCGTTGAAGCGGGTCTGGAAATTATTCCTGTTATCAATAAAATCGATCTTCCCTCTTCAGATGTTGAGGGTGTCGCCCAGCAGATTATCGATCTGATGGGAGTGGAGAGAAGTGATATTCTCGAGGTTTCCGCTAAGGCCGGTATCGGAGTCGATACGCTTCTTGAGGCAATCATCAGGAGAATTCCCGCTCCTGCAGATCACCGCAACATGCCGCTGAGGGCACTGATCTTCGATTCGGTTTTCGATGCATATCGAGGTGCCATTGTGTATTTGCGCATTGTTGATGGTATGCTGAAAAAAGGCGACAGGGTCAGGTTTTTTGCGAATGACAAAACCTTTGTCGCTGATGAGATCGGAACCATGGGCCTGAAAAGGCAGCCTGCGAACATGCTGGAATCGGGCGATGTCGGTTATCTGATATGCTCCATCAAGGATGTCAGGGACGCAAAAGTCGGCGATACGGTAACGCTTGCCGATGTTTCCGCAAAGGAACGGCTTTCTGGTTACAAGGATGTCAAACCGATGGTTTTCAGCGGTTTGTACCCGGTGAACTCCGACGAGTTTGAGGACCTCCGCGAATCTCTTGAAAAACTTTCACTGAATGATGCATCTTTGGTCTATACTCCCGAAACATCTGCAGCGCTTGGTTTCGGATTCAGATGCGGTTTTCTCGGTCTGCTTCATATGGAGATTATCCAGGAGCGGCTTGAGCGGGAGTACAAGGTCAACATTATTACAACAGTCCCGAACGTTGAATATAGAGTTGTTTCAACTGACGGGGAGACAAGTGTGGTTGACAATCCTTCCAGGATGCCTGACGCAGGATCTATCCAGCAGATTGAAGAACCCTATGTCAGCATTCAGATCATCACTATGGCCGAGTACATCGGTAATATCATGAAGCTTGCCATGGAGCGGCGGGGTGAATATAAAAATACCGACTACCTCGATACGTCACGGGTGAACCTGCAGTTCGAGTTTCCTCTCGCTGAAATTGTATTTGACTTTCATGACAAGCTCAAGTCGGTTTCAAAAGGGTACGCGTCAATGGATTATGAGTACATTGGTTATCGTGTTTCGGACCTTGCCAAGCTCGATGTTCTCCTGAACGGTGAACCTGTTGACGCCCTGTCTACTATCGTGCATCGTTCAAAGGCTTATGAATGGGGCAGAAAGCTCTGTCAAAAACTTCGGTCTATTATACCGAGACAAATGTACGAAGTTGCTATCCAGGCTGCTATCGGCAGCAGGGTTATTGCGCGTGAGACAATTTCCGCAATGAGAAAGAATGTTCTTGCCAAGTGTTACGGGGGCGATATCAGCAGAAAGCGAAAGTTGCTGGAAAAGCAGAAGGAAGGCAAAAAGCGCATGAAACAGGTTGGACGTGTAGAAGTTCCCCAGGAAGCGTTTCTTGCAATATTGAATATGGATGATCAGTAAAGGGAGCCTCAATTTATATTCTGCGATTCAACTGCTTCGCTGAACGGTGCGCGAAAGGAAAATAGGCCTTGCCGCTGAGCGATAGGAACCGGTTGTCGGGAAGCCTTCGGGAATCCGCAAGATCAAGAGGCGGAAAGCGTCAAAGAAACTGCGAGAAAAGGCTGTGGAGCCGGTTGTAACTTTAAACACTGGATATTTTGAGCAAAGGAAAGCGAAAGACAGGAAAACAACATTCGAAAGAGTGGTTTGAGGCATTGCTCATTGCATTGCTGTTCGCCACAATTATCAGGATATTTGTCGTTGAATCATACCGGATACCGACAAGTTCCATGGAGAATACACTGCTTGCGGGTGATTTTTTGTTTGTAAACAAGTATGTCTATGGAGCCAAGGTTCCTTTTACCGATATCAGATTGCCGCAGATTGATTCCGTTGAGCGCGGCGATATCATAGTGTTCAAATTTCCCAAAGACAGGTCGTTGAACTATATAAAACGGTGTGTGGCATTAAGCGGAGACACTCTTGAAATAAAGGACAGAGCCTTGTTTATTAACGGTAAACCTTCCATGTTGCCGGAACATGTGCAGTATCTTGGCGATTTGATGCCGCCCGGCTATCCCGATCGACAAGTGTTTCCACGGTACTCGGGTTTCAACAAGGATAATTACGGCCCGCTTCGTGTTCCGCAGCGAGGCGATGTTGTAACGCTGAATGAAGAAAATTACTACCGTTACGCCACGCTTATTCAGGAAGAAGGACATCGTATTGGCGTCACGGGTGGAACAATACTCATTGATGGGAAGCCTGCCGAAACCTATACCGTTGAACAAAACTACTACTTTGTCATGGGGGACAACAGGGATAACAGTCTTGACAGCCGCTTCTGGGGGTTCCTGCCGGAAAGGGATATTATCGGGCAGGCGCTTATGGTGTACTGGTCATGGAACCCTAATATACCCTTGCTTGATCCTGTTGAAAAGCTCGGCTCGATCCGCTGGCAGAGAACCGGTTTGGTGGTTCACTGAGCGGTTGAGGAGAATACCAGCAGCTTGTTTGTATCGAGAATCCGTTGCGAGATTTCTCTTGTTGAACGCTCCGCTGTCTGTTTACTGAACAGCAGGTTACAGAGATTTATGGGTTCAACGCGAAGTTGCCGGATGGAAACGCTGTTGTCGGCTGCTGTTTGGTGCTGTTTTTCAACAGGAGTGAATTCCAGGTGTTGCAGGGTTACAGAGTGCAGGTCAAGTCCGGCACGCAAGTGTTCTATAGAGAGCGTGTAACGGTTATCTGTTGCGACTTCAATTACCAGCGAGATGTTTTCCTTGAACTCGCGGTTCAGGTAAGAGTTCGTAAGGAAGTAAATGACCAGATACCCGGTGGGAAAAAGTATTCCCGGAGATAGCGCCAGTGCTTTCAACCAGTTGGTAAATGTTATCTTCCTGTCCGGATCGGTTTTGCCGGGGCGTTGTTTCAACAAAGGGGTAAAGGAATTTTATGGGTTTTCTCTCTTTTTCATGATAGTAAAATTTTCTCTTTATTTAAGACAATCGGATCACTCATTCATCTCTCTGATTTATGTCACGACCTGGTCACGCGGCCGCTTTTATACTTAATCCTCTTGTCAAAACCGTTCATGCGGACACGGAAACCCCTGTTTCGGTATATCTGAAACTTCGGGACGCCTATTCCTGCCTGCTTGAATCAGTCGAAGGAGAGGAAAAACTTGCCCGGTTTTCCTATATCGCCATTGACCCGGTCGCGATTCTGAAAGGCACTGTTGACGGTGATATTTCACTTGATGTCAGAGATGAACGCTTCAGGAGTCTTGAGAAGATTGCCGAGGAGGAAAACGAGCTGAGAAAAGTGATCGACCTCTGTCTGGAAGCGTTTGGGTCATCCCAGCAGACTGAAAGCATTGTAGGGACATCGCCGATGATTACATCGGGGGCTTTCGGTTATTTCAGTTACGATACCATGCATCTGGTTGAACGGATTCCTTTTCCCCGTGAACCTGACCCTTCTGGTCTTCCCGATGTTTTCCTGTTGTTCTGCGACAAGCTGGTTGTTTTCGACAATGTAAAACGCAAAGTGTTTATCGTTGTCAACTACCTCGACGAGGAAGACCGGAACAGAGCGGAACGGGCAATCGAGGCTATTCGTGCAAAGATGTTTCAACCACTTGATCCCGCCCGCATGCAGTTGAAACCGGAGAAGCACGAGGAGGTTGTTTCCAATACCGTTAAAGAGGATTATCTCGAGAAGGTTCTTGTTGCCAAAGAGCATATCAGGGCGGGTGACATTTTCCAGGTTCAGGTTTCGCAGAGGCTCAAGCGTCAGCTGAACACAAGACCGTTCGATGTGTATCGTATGTTGCGGACCATTAATCCCTCGCCTTATCTGTACTATTTCGATATGGGGGACTTTGATATAGTCGGGTCGTCCCCGGAACTGCTTGTGAAGGTGAGTACGGATGAAAAAGGCCGCAAGATCGTCGACACGCGCCCGATAGCCGGTACCAGACCAAGAGGCAAGACGTACGAAGAAGATGCTTGGATCGCACAGGATCTGTTGTCTGATGAAAAGGAACTTGCTGAACACCTGATGCTTATCGATTTAAGCCGTAATGATATCGGCAGGATAGCCAAGATAGGTACGGTTGAAACCAATGAAATGATGATCATCGAACGGTACTCGCACGTGATGCATATTGTCAGTAATGTGCGGGGAGAACTGCAGGACAGTTTCAGCCCGATGGATGCCTTCTGGGCATGCTTTCCTGCTGGAACCCTGACCGGCGCACCGAAAGTCAGGGCTATGGAGATTATTTACGAACTGGAGGAAGAGAAACGCGGTCTCTACGGCGGGGCAGTCGGATTTATTGATTTCCGTGGACAGCTTGAGACCGCTATCGCCATAAGAACAATGGTTGTGAGGGATAATGTTATTTATTTTCAGGCGGCTGGCGGTATTGTTGCCGACTCGGTTCCTCTCAATGAGTTCGAGGAAACTATGAGCAAGATGAGAGCCGGGTTGCGGACTGTGGAGGCGCTTGAAGTGCTGGAGAAGAACTGAAAATCCGGGATCAGTCAATTGTCAACGTGATAACATGAATAAATGCAGAACAAGATGAAGAAGAACAAACTATCCTATCTTTTTTTGATTTTTGCCGGTGTTGCCATAGGTGGACTCGTGTTTTCCAACCTGGAATTTACCTTTCCGGCAAAAGAGAGCAAGGTGGCGGTAACCAACAACATCAATTTTGCGTCAGCCGCCAATACCTTTCAGGATAAACCGATCCGCACTCTCAGGGATTTCAATGAAGCCTTCGTGCAGATTGCCGAATCGGCTACGCCCTCGGTTGTCACTATTTTTACCGAAAAAACAGTCAACCGCAGGTTTATTTCACCTTTTGACTTTTTCGGGAGCCCGTTCGATGACTTTTTCGAGGCACCGAGAAGACGCGGCGAGAGGCCTGGCGCTAACGGCCGCAAGGAGGTTTTGCGCGGACTCGGTTCAGGGGTTATTGTCAGCCGTGACGGTTATATTCTGACCAACAATCACGTTATTGACAAGGCTGACACCATTTATATCAGAACGCATGACAATAGAAAGGTGGAAGCGAAAGTTATCGGTACGGACCCCAAAACGGATATTGCCGTCATTAAAGCCGACGCGAAAAACCTGAAGCCGATTGCTATCGGTGACAGTGATGCTCTGCGTGTTGGTGAGTGGGTAATTGCTATCGGCAGTCCTCTCGGAGAAAACCTTGCCCGGACAGTGACGCAGGGGATTGTCAGCGCGAAAGGCCGGGCCAATGTCGGTCTTGCCGACTATGAGGACTTTATTCAAACAGATGCTGCTATCAATCCGGGCAATTCGGGCGGTCCGCTCGTGAATATCAACGGGGAGCTTGTCGGAATCAACACGGCAATAGCAAGCAGGACAGGTGGGTTTCAGGGGATTGGCTTTGCTGTACCGTCAAATATGGCAAGGCAGATCATGCAGTCACTCATCAAGAGCGGCAAGGTTACCAGGGGCTGGCTTGGAGTTACGATTCAGGATGTGGATGAAAACATTGCCAAAGGGCTTAAACTCAAGAAAGCCGGGGGAGTTCTTGTCGGTACGGTTGTGGAAAACAGTCCGGCGAAAGCAGCAGGTTTGAAAACCGGCGACGTGATTCTTGAAATGAACGGCAAAAAACTCAGAGACACCGTCGAACTTCGTAATACAATTGCCAGAACGTCGCCCGGTACCAAGGTTCAATTGACCGTATGGAGGGACGGCACAATTAAAAAACTTTCGGTCAAGCTCGATGAAATCCCCGATCAGCCTGTCGTTGCACAACAACAGCAGAAGATGGATCAACTGCTGGGATTCAGTGCCGCACCGATGTCACCGGATCTTGCAGCGAGGTACCGTTTAAAAGCAGATGCGGGGAAGGTAGTTGTTACCGATGTCGAACCAGGAAGCAACGCTTACCGTGCCGGGTTGCGTAACGGTGATATTATTAAAGCTGCCAACAGAAAAAACATTACCTCTTACAAGCAGTTTTTGTCGATTGTCGGCAAGATGAAGCAGGGAGAGCTTTTGTTTCTGTTGATCGAACGGGGAGGCAGTAATGTCTATTTTGCCTTTAACCTGTAAACCCGCTTTGCAGGCAGTGTAAAGAATTGTAAATTGATCAGTAAACAAGGAGGTAAAGTCAGCGTTACTGCTGGCTTTACTTTTTTTATTGACATAAAGGGTACTGGATATACAGGGTGTGAACAATAAAACGCAGACTTATGAGTGACAGGGTGTACCTGACCAAGGACGGATACAACAAGTTGAAGGACGAGTTGAATCTCTTAAAGAGCGATGCCAGAAAGGATGTTCTGGAAAAGATCGCTGAAGCGAGGGCTCATGGTGATCTGAGCGAAAATGCGGAATATGATGCGGCAAGGGAAGCGCAGAGGCAACTGGAAGGCAGAATCGGTGAGCTTGAAAGCAAGCTTACAAGGGCGACGATACTTGATCCGAAGCAGGTGAAGACAGACAGGGTCTACATTTTGACATCGGTGAAGTTGAAAAACCTTGCTGCCGAAGAAGAGGAGATCATCGAGTATACCCTCGTTTCATCTGAAGAGGCGGATACCGACCAGGGAAAAATCTCCGTCCGTTCTCCTGTAGGAAGGAGTCTTCTCGGAAAGGCTGTTGGAGAAAAAGTGAAGATACATGTGCCAAAAGGGGAACTTCACTATGAGATACTGGAGATTTTTGTTAAATAGCTTCACAAAAAACGCTTGAACCATGGGAAAACGTCAGATTGTCTATAAAGCTGAAGAGATCGGGGGGAATAACGATCTTCTTGATCAGGAAGTGGATCTTATCACCATAGAGGACAGAGTATGGCATGGCCGGATTGTTTCGGTAAATCAGTCAGAAGTTATCCTCAGGGATGCACGTTCAGGAAAACACAAGTTTATAATTGAACAGATAGATAAAATTTACAGAGACATTGTAACAGACTATTAGTTATGCGTAAAAAAATTGTTGTAGGTAACTGGAAGATGAACAAGACAGTTGCAGAGGGCCGTGAGCTTGCTTCTGCGATTATCGAGCAGCTTGGAGAGGATGTTATTGATTGTGAGGTTGGTATTGCACCGGCTTATCCGGTGCTCGGCGAGGTCGGGAAAGTCATCGAGAACGGCGACGTCCGTCTTGTCGCACAGAATTGCCATTACGAAGATGACGGTGCATATACCGGCGAAGTTTCAACACGCATGCTGGACTCTCTCGGGTGTTCATACATCATTGTCGGTCATTCCGAACGCAGGCAGTATTTCGGTGAGACAAACCGCACGGTCAATCTCAGGTTAAAGAAAGCCCTGGCTGAAGGGATGCAGGTGATCATGTGTATCGGGGAAACCCTTGAAGAGCGTGAAGGCGGTATCACCGAAAGTATTGTTACCAGTCAGGTAAGGGAGGGGCTGGCCGATATCGATGATCTGAGCGGAGTAGTTCTTGCTTACGAGCCGGTGTGGGCCATCGGGACAGGAAAGACGGCTACTCCCGAACAGGCTGATGCGGTACATGCTTCAATCCGTGCGACTATCAGAGATATGTACGGGGAAGCGGCTGCAAAGGAACTTCGGATTCAGTATGGCGGCAGCGTAAAACCTTCTAATGCTGTAGAGCTTTTCAGCATGCCCAATATAGACGGTGGGCTTATAGGTGGTGCCAGCCTGAAAGCCGACGATTTTGTGGCGATTGTGAGGGCTGCGGGATAAGAAGTCAAAAGGAAAAAGGCAAAAATCGAAAGTTGGAAAGGAACAATAATGCGCGATTATTGTTCCTTTCTTGTTTCATATCTTTGTCTTTTATGGTTTTCCCGTAACTTCCTGCGACTTTTTCATCGCGCAGAAATCGGGGCCGCACATGGTGCAGAAGTTGTCCTCCATGATCTTTCCTGTTTTGTCCGGTGAGTTTTCGGCATGAACCTGCCGGGTTCTGACCGGGTCGAACGAGAGATTGAACTGATCATTCCAGGCAAAGGCATACCGAGCACTGCTCATCAGGTTGTCGTGCAGCCAGGCAACAGGATTGCCTTTTGCAAGATCTGCAGCGTGTGCTGCAAGTTTATGCACAATGACTCCTTCACGGACATCGTCCTTGTTTGGAAGACCCAGGTGCTCTTTCGGCGTGACATAGCAGAGCATGGCGCAGC
Organism: Chlorobiales bacterium; assembly: GCA_022360355.1. GTDB lineage: Bacteria > Bacteroidota > Chlorobiia > Chlorobiales > Chlorobiaceae > Prosthecochloris. Next base: position 1,564 of record JAKSCY010000605.1, on the reverse strand, counting down.
CAAGGCTCGCCAGAAGCGTTCCGCCTATAGCGGAGTTGATATGATCGTATCCGGCCGCGATATCGGTGACCAGCGGGCCGAGAGTGTAGAACGGTGCTTCATGGCAATATTCGAGCTGCTTTTGCATGTTCTCTTCAATGAGGTTCATTGGGACATGTCCCGGACCTTCGATCATAACCTGGACATCGTGTTCCCATGCTTTCAGCGTCAGCTCGCCGAGAGTTTTCAGCTCGCTGAACTGCGCTTCGTCATTTGCGTCGGCAATTGAGCCTGGCCGCAGGGCGTCACCTATCGAGATTGCGATATCGTACGCCCTGAGAATTTCACAGATTTCATCGAAGTGCGTGTAAAGGAAATTTTCGCGGTTATGGGCGCGGCACCATTTGGCGATAATCGAGCCGCCACGTGAGACGATACCGGTTGTTCTTCTTGCTGCCGCAGGAAGAAAGTCAATGAGGATGCCAGAATGAATGGTGAAATAATCGACCCCCTGCTCGGCCTGCTCGATCAGTGTGTCGCGGTATATTTCCCAGTTCAATTCCTCGGCTCTGCCTCCGACCTTTTCAAGAGCCTGATAAATTGGCACTGTTCCGACTGGAACAGGTGAGTTTCTCAGAATCCATTCGCGCGTCTGATGAATGTTTTTGCCGGTACTGAGGTCCATGACGGTATCTGCTCCCCAGCGGCACGCCCAGACGGATTTTTCAACCTCTTCACTGATTGAGGAACCGAGAGCCGAGTTCCCTATGTTTGCGTTAATCTTGACTCTGAAGTTTTTTCCGATAACCATCGGTTCCAGTTCGGGATGGTTGACGTTTGCCGGAATAATTGCTCTTCCTTTGGCGATTTCTTCACGGACAAATTCCGGGGTCACCGGCTTGAAAGAACGGCCGTTCGGGGAAAACTTTTCGATCCACGATTCGAGTTGCTGGTTTTCCCTGATAGCGACATACTCCATTTCAGGAGTGATGATGCCTTTACGGGCAAAGTGCATCTGTGTTATCGGCTTGCCTTCCTTTGCTCTGAGAGGGGTTCGTCCGTTCATTGGAGACGGGCGAGTGGCGGGAGATTTTTCGAGATCGTTTCTGTTGCCGTGCCATTCGTCGCGCGTGCAGGAAAGCCCTTCGGCAAGGTCGAGCCGGGCAGAGGGATCGGAATACGGGCCACTGGTATCATAGAGCGGGAACGTTGAAAATTCTTCGCCCTGAATCCGGTAGGATTGAGAAAGTTTGATGCTTCGCATGCCGACTTTTATCGGGTGTATTGAGCCCTGAATATAGATTTTTTCTGAATCCGGCCCGTAAAACTGCTGTTCAGGACAAAAAAGATTATCCGTTGCTGTAGTCATGGTGTTTTGTGTATATACTGAAGCGCTATGGAAAAATGCCGGCAGGTTCGGCTCGAAGGAGAGAGAAGCATGAGAAGATCAACAAGCTTCATCTTTCCTTGCGACAGCATTACCTGCATCAAGTTACAAGGGTATACTCTCAGCCTGCGGGCCTGTCCCGCAAAGCACCCCCAAGATGATTCGCTGTAGTCACAATAACCAAAATCGATTTGATTT
>JAKSCY010000771.1 GCA_022360355.1 Chlorobiales bacterium | reverse complement strand
TACTTCGGTTTTTTTTTCATAATGACATGGGTCGTTGTTGTTATGAGTTTCTTTGTGGGCGGGAGAGATAATCGCTGTTGTCTGGCTGTCCTGTTCGGCAAGGGAACTGAAGAAGCGCTCAGCCTGTTCGGGATCGAACCAACTGTCCTGGTCCATAGTGAGAAGCCACGAATAACGGTTTTTAAGTCCTTCATGTATGCCGAGATTCAATGCTGCTGCGATGCCGAGATTTTTTCCTGTAGAGAGTATCTGTGTGTTAGGGTAGTTTTGAATAGTCTTGTTTTTAGTGATTGTGTTGTTGATAGGAGTATTGTCTATAATAAAAAGCTTATCGATATAGCTGATGTATGAATTGATGTTGTGTAAATTATTGGTAGTCGGATGATACAACGTTATTATGCCACAGATTGTTTTTTTTTGTTGTTTGTTTTGGTGTGACATGATCTTGTTGAACTTAGAGCAGGTTCCTTCTTCTAAGGTTTGAGGTCAGCTACTGACAAGTTTCTGTTTGCTGGAGAATTGTATATCGTAAAACATTTTATAGAGCCCGTTCTTTTCAAGGAGTTCTTCATGGGAGCCTGATTCAGCAACCCGGCCTTTTTCCATGACGATGATCATGTCGGCGTTCTTGACTGTTGACAGCCTGTGGGCAACAACGAGAGCGGTTCTGTTTTCAAGCGCGTGGTCGATAGCGTTCTGTACCACCTTTTCAGATTCATTGTCAAGGGCGCTGGTTGCCTCGTCAAAGACAAGCAGATCAGGATTTTTAACCATTGCCCTGGCAATGGCGAGCCTCTGTCGTTGTCCGCCTGACAGTTGGAGGCCTCTGTCGCCGATAATCGTTTCATACTCCATCGGTTTGTCCATGATAAACTCATGTGCATTGGCAAGCCTTGCCGCCTCGGTTATCCGGTCGTGACCGATATTGCCATCGCCATGTATTCCATAGGCGATGTTCTGCTCGATAGTGTCATTGAATAGAATAACTTCCTGGCTCACCACCCCTATGATCCGTCGCAACTGTTTGTAATCGAATTCACGGATATCCACCCCGTCTATGGTAATGCTGCCTGAATCGACATCATAAAACCGGAGAAGAAGGTCGACAATGGTTGATTTACCCGATCCTGATTGCCCGACAAGAGCTGCCATTTCTCCTTTTTTAATCTCAAAAGAAACGTGATCGACGACATTTAGTGCATCATCGTCCTTTCGGTATTTGAAGCAGACATCATCGAACCTGATGGTATGTGAGAATCCGCTGATGGGACGGGTTCCATTGACAACTTCCGAATCAGCATCCATGACCTCGAAAAGTCTTTCAGCCGAAAGCAGTCCGATCTGAATCGAGGTGTTTGCCTCGCCGATCATTTTGATGGGGCCCATCGCGGAATAGAGGCTGAAGGCAAACACTATCAGTTCATTGGCTGTCATGTCCCCGGAAAAAACCTGCAGACCTCCGAACCATAACACTAAAGCAATAGCTGCAACAAGAAGGGTTTCATTCAATGGTGTGATGATGTTGCGAAGGCGATTGATCTGCAGCTCGATACGCCTGAAATCTTTGGTAAATGACCGGAAACGTTTCAGCTCGATATCCTCGAATGCGCTGGACTTGATAACCTTGATGCCGTTGAATTTTTCCTGCAGTACGGAATTCATGTCTCCCATGCGGCTCTGGAAAGACCTTGCAAGGGTTTTGACATTTTTTCCGACAGCCCGGATAACGAAAAAAATGATCACCGAAACGCCGAATGCAAACAGTGTCAGTTTCCAGCTCAGAGCGAACAAGACAGCCAGGTAGACAAAAATGGCAAAGGGATTCTGAACAAGATTGATGAAGGTTGTGCTGATAGAAGCCTGTACATTCAACACATCATTGTAGACATAGTTCATGAGATTCCCGACCCGCTGTTTATTGAAATAATCCAGATGCATTTCAATAATCGAGTTGAACACATTATCGCGGAGTTTTTTTGTTGCCTTTGTCTGAATAGCAAAAATGATCTGTTTGTTGAGGTAAAGAAAAAGATTCTTGAAAAAAAATGCAGCGATGAGGAACAGACAGATATTCAGCAATGTCCGTTCTCTGGTTTCTGCGTAGAAAACACTTTCAAATACCTCTGTTATCTTTTTCTTGAGTGACTCTATACCGCCCTGGTCTTCGGCAGTTGTTTCTCCGGGATGCTGACCGGCAGTGTGTTCAGTGCCGGTTTCTGCAGCGGGTTTTTCATCAGCGGCAAGAGTCTCGGAAGGGGTTTGTACCAGCTCATTCTGGGAAAAAATTGCGTTCAGCAGGGGAAGTACCGAGTAGATCGAGACAACGCTGAAAACTGAACTCAGTATGCTGAGCACAACGACAAGCACGATCTTGCCTTTGGAGGGTGCAAGGTAACGCAGTATCCGAACAAGTATTTTCATGACAACCTAAACCGTTTCAATAAATCCACCAAGTAATAAGCAATGCTTCTGCAGGTCACAGGGCTGCTGTACCGCAATGATTCATCATCACCTCACTATAAAGGTGAAAATAAGTTACACCTTACAGGCTATATTAACAAAGGCTCTTTTCCGGCTCGCGTTTCACTGTGGGCAGGGCGTGCTTTATACTATTTCCCTGAGGGCGCCGATAACTTTTTCAGGTTCGATGTCCCTTACCAGAGGTGTTGCCGAGGTTACCATTCTGTAGTCGATAAGAAAAGGACCGAAACGGCTCTGGTCCTGCGGTGCTTTTCCATAGAGCCCTATGACAGGAGTGTTGGCGCATGATGCGACGTGCACCATTGCGGTGTCGGGAGTTACGAGCAGTTTCAGCTTTTCCAGTATCAGGTTTGCTTCATGCAGATTTTTTGTTTCAGGGGAGGGAAAAACATTGCCGCACTCTTGCTCAATGCGTTTTTTCTGTTCGATATCTCCAGGTGCGGAAAGCACGATAAATGTGTCACCGGGAAAGGCCTTGACAAGCCGCTGCCAGTTCTCTTCGGTCCACTGACGTGTCGGCAAACCCGCGCTGATGTTGATACCGGTGAAGGTGTGTTTTTTCATCGAGGCAACAAAAGAGCGTACTGATTCGGATACCGTCATGGGAGGGATATACGGGCGGCATTGCTTTTTACGGACATTGGCTCCGAGCAGTTCGAGGAGCCCGCAGTTTTTAAGAGCGATCGGGGTATGAAAATCAGCTTTGACGAGATAGTCGTAGATGCCGGTGTGATACTCGTTCTGTATGCCGACTTTGCAGCGGGCGGGAACAAGCTGCGATTGAATCAGAAAACTGATCGAAGGATTGTCTTTTGTATTGAACAGGATATCGAATTTTTGAAAGAGCACTGAGCTGCTATAGTGAATCAGGTTGCCTTTTGTATAATATACGGCATCAACATGGGGGTCGGATTGAAAAAAGCCGGAAACAGCTTTGCTGAACGTGATCACGGTAACAAAACTGTCCGGAAAAAAGGTTTTGAGGTTTTTCAGCAACGGGGTCAGCAGGATGGCGTCTCCGAACTTTTCCTGGGCAAGGATGGCGAAAGAGCCTTTAGGCCCATTGTATTTTCCGGTTTTGGAATGTTTTCTGAGCACTTTCTGGAGAAAGCGGGCAAACGACTGGCGAAACCGTCTCTTTTTTTTCCAGTCTTTTTTCATTACCGTGTCTTTTTTTCTCTGAGCATATGCTCAAGGTGTTGTTCCAGGTTGTCAACCATTTTTTTTATGGTGAAAAGGTCTGCAACCCTCTGTTTGCCGTTTTTTCCGAGTTCGGTCATTGTTTCAGGAGAATCAATGAGAGTCTCGATTCTCCGGGCAATGGCTTCAGGATTTTTTGGAGGAATGATGCAACCTGTTTTTCCGTCCTCGACAAGTTCCCGTGCGCCATTGACATCGGTAGCAATGACCGGTTTTGCCATTGCCATCGCTTCCATGACGACATTCGGCATGCCTTCGAAAAGCGATGCGAGCACAAAAAGGTCGCACCCTTTGAGCCGGGGGTAGATATCAGGAGTGAAGCCTTCGAAGACAAAAGACCGTTCCAGGCCGGCAGCACGAACCTGATCTTTAAGCACCGTTTCGAGTTTTCCCTCTCCTGAAACAACAAAAACAAGATCATCCCGATCCTGCCTGAGAATACGTGCGGCCTCGATCAGGTAGTTGAATCCTTTTTGTTCAGCCAGACGTCCTGCGCTGTATATGATTTTCTTTCCCGGAAAGTCCCGGGGAAAATTATGGGGGGTGACATGTTCGGGTATGTCAAGGCCGTTATGGATGACCTTTACAAAGTCGCGTCCGAACCATCCGTAGTCGGCATAGGCGTCCTGAATGGTTTTACTGTTCGTGATAATGCCGTCTGTCAGCCTTGTCAGCGTGAGCTGGTGTTTCCATTTCCGGCTGCATAGGAGCATGCCATGGCGTGCCAGGACTACAGGGGTTCCGGCAATGCGAGCTGCAAGCCCGGCAACACGGACGTCTTTGTTGAGGTTGCAGATCAGGATGTCGATTTTCTGCTGCCTGAGATATGTTGAAACTTGTAAAGTTTTGAACGGACTGATATCGGAATGTATCTCGATAACGTTTGTCGGCACATTTTTTTGTGCGGCATATTTAAGGATTCTGGAGTTTTTCCTGCTTGCAAGTGTAATCTGGTGGCCTCTTTCGTGCAACCCCCTGGCGGCGTTGACCATCCACTTTTCACCGCCGCCGAACTTGTTTTTGCCAATCGAATTAATAAACAGAACGTTCATTGACGTTTTTTGCTTTTCTGGAGATCATTGCAGAATGAGATGATCTCCTCGGTCATTTGCGGGAGTGAAAACATTTTCGTTACTGTGCGGTATGCTTCGGTCGCTGTTTTTTTCGTCAGTTCAGGGTTTGCATGGAGTTTCAGCAGAAGAGTCGCAAGTCTTTCTTCATCCCCGTATTCAAGAAGAAAACCGTTTTTCCCTTCACTGATTACCGAGGCAATGCCTCCTCCCGCCATGGTGCTTATGATCGCGTTGTTCAGGAGAGCGGCTTCAAGCAGCGCATTGGATATGCCTTCGTTCCGGGATGTCATTGCGAAAACATTGCTGGCAGAAAGAAACGGGTATGGGTTATCGAGGAAGCCTGTAAAGATAACATGTTTTTCAATATGGAGCGACTTTGCGAGCCCTTGCAGTTCTTTCTGCAGGTTCCCTTCTCCTATGATGATAACTCCCGCATTTTGAACAGACGGGTGAGCGATAAACCTGGCAAAGCCTCTGATGAGCGTGTCGATTCCCTTTCTGGGACTCAGTTCACCCATTGTCGTTACAATGAAGTTGAAAGGGAGTTGTATTTCCTGTTTTTCCGCCAGCCCGATAATCTCTTCATGGTCAATCCCGTTGTAGATAACCCGTATTCTTTCAGGTTCCCTGAAGCCTGATTCAAGCAGCTTTTTTTTTATCGGTTCGGCATTGACAATAATCCCGTCGGCAAGTTTGTTGAAAACAAAGGCGGAGAGGGGATTTTTTTTCAAATCTCTAACGATCCCGAGGCGTAGCACGTTGAGGCATCCGCATGCGCGGCTCACAAGTCCGGCGAGAGCGTAATCCTTTTGCTTTGAAGGGATAAGAACCTCGATATCGTGTTTTTTTACAAATGAGATCAGCTTGGCGATGGTTTCAATGTCAGCTTCGTGGCGGAAGGGTAGACGTATTTTCGGAACGGCGAAGCGGTCTCCAACAATGTCCTTGCGGTAAGCCAGAAAAACATTGTTTTTTCGGTTTAATGCAGTTGCGGCAAGACGTACCCATTTTTCATTTCCTCCCCACGCGCGGGCTGAATTCATGAAGAGTACATTCATGAGCGGTTGTGTTTGATACATCGTTGACGCCAGGATAAAAATAGCATAGACCCGGGATTAATAAAACTGGATCGGATAGTGTTGAACACCATTTGTAATCTCATGATCCGCCGGTAGTGAAAAAGCCATTGCGTATACAAAGTTATCGTTATCCGGTATTTCCAAAGGGGTTGTTTTTTGAATGCCAAGGCTTTGTTTATATGAAAATTTTTTGAATTATTAAGGGATTTTTGTTAAACGTATGTGAATTTTTCTGCCGGAAGATTTGACATGATTGATATTACAGATGCCCGGTTGATCGGAAAAGGTTCATCGAGACTTTGTTATGAGCATCCAAGGGATGGAGGAAAATGCATTAAGGTCGTTTACACAAAAAATTGTTCGATAGTTTCTGAAGAGTTGAAACACTATCGTCTGTGTGAGAAAAGACAGGTGTCCTGGGATATGATGGCGAAAAGTTTCGGAACAGTGTTGACTTCTGCGGGAGAAGGAGCTGTTTTCAGTCTTCCCAGGGATTTTGACGGTGAAATATCAAAAACCATGGCGCATTACCTGCATTCCGGTCTGGCTGCACCGGAAGCTGAAGTTCTCGGCCGTGCAGTGAAGGCTTTCAGGGAGTATCTTTTCAAAGAACGGATAATAGTCAGGGAACTGAAAGCTGACAATCTTGTCTACCAGCGTTACGGTCGGGATGCAGGGAAACTTGTGCTCGTGGATGGATTGGGCAATAACGAGTTTCTTCCTATTGCGAACTATTCTGATATTTTTGCGAAAAGAACATTGTCCAGGAAATGGCGGAAGTTTGTTTGCCATCTTCAACGCGACTTTTCGCATAGTCCCTTATTGCAAGGCCTTTTGAGCCGTGTGCGGTCATGATTTTTTTGACAGGATATCTCCAAGAAACGCAGTGATGCCTTTTTCCATTGCGCGGATAGAGAACTGTTCCCTGACCCGTTCGGCAGCTTTGGCGGCAATTTTATCCCTCAGATCAGGGTTTCTGTAGAGTTCAATCAGCACTTCCGCGAGTTTTTCTTCATCACCGTAATCCAGAAGGAACCCGTTTTCTCCGTTGCAGATAGCCTCTGCCGATCCTCCTGCACGAGTGCTGACCGGTGCGTTTCCGAGATACATTGCTTCGAGAAGGGCGTTGGGTATTCCTTCATTAGTTGAGGTCATGGCAAAAACATCACTTGAAGCGAGGCGGGGAAAAGGGTTTTGCAGGAATCCGGTGAATTCCACGCGGTCATCGATGTTCAGGGCTTCGGCAAGTGCACGGAATGTTTTTTTCTCGGCGCCATCTCCCATGATAACGAGACCTGCATCCACACCGGGAAGGAGAACGAGAAACCGGGAGAAGCCCCGGATCAGGAAGTCAAAACCCTTGCGGGAAGTAAGAGCCCCGGCGGCCGTGATCGTAAATGCATATGGTTTTTCTGCAGCAGGACGGCTCATATGGTCAATGTTTTCTGTATCGAGCCCATTATAGATGACCCGGATCTTCCCGTTGTCCATAAACCGGGAATGCATCAGCTCGTCCTTGATTTTTTTTGCATTTACTATGATACCGTCTGCCAGTGTGTGGTAGACAAACTTGTGAAAGACCGGGATCTTCAGCCGCCTTGTTATGCCGAGCCGCAGAACATTTCCGGTTCCGCATAGTTTTGAGGCAATGCCTGCAAGGACGTAATCCTTGCGTTTGGTGGGGACAAGAATCTCGATGTTTTCTTTTTTTATGATCTGTATGATCCGGACAAGCGAGTACATGTCGATATGACTGATGCAGGGGAGGCGATATTTTGTGATAGTGAAGGTGTTCCCGACAATATTTTTCCTGTAGACCAAACGGACCTTATTATTATCTGCGAGGGACTCTGCAGCCATGCGTGTCCATTTTTCAGTGCCGCCCCAGCTCCTTGCGCTGTTGATAAAAAGAATATTCATCAGGGTCTCATGATTTCCCGTTGCAGCCGGGAGAACAGCAGATGCAGCTCCTGACAATTGACGCAATCTTTTCCTGAATGATACTTCGTTCAAAGCGGGTTTCAAAAATATGCAGGCTTTCCTGCCCCATACGATGTCTCAATGCCCTGTTACTGATCAGGGCTTCAAGTGCCCGGCACCATTCAGCGGTTGTTGTTGCCAAAAAACCGTTTTCACCATGTTGTACAGTTGACATATTGGCGCCGACAGCAGAAGCGATGACGGGCTTTTGGTGTGACATGTACTGCAACAGTTTAAATGCGCACTTGCCCCTGCTCCACTCATCATCGATCAAAGGCATGATCCCTATATCTATGGATTGCAGCCATGCGTGTTCGGTTTCAGCGGACCAGGGGACAAAATTCCAGCGGGTTTTCAGGTTTTCAGGGGGTTTTCCGCTCATGACGGAGAAGCTGGCACCAGGGAATTTTTTCTGCATTTCAGCAGCAGCTTCATCAATCAATTCAAGATAGGGCAGATTACCGATGCTGCCGATCCAGCCGATGGTAATACGGTTCTGTATGGCATTGCCAGGCACAGACGTGCCCGGTTTTTCGAGTGCTGTCGGTAACAGGTGAACGTTTCCGGGGTTATATATTTCCGCATATCTCGCAAGTGCTTTGCTGCCGGCGAAAATGAGGCTGGATTTTTTCAGAATATGATTCATGCGCTTTATTGTCTGCTGTGAGCCGGGATGCTTGTCTTTGAGTTTTCCGCCGTGACCTGTCTGTCTTGTGTACAGGGCGTCATCGAAATCATAAATGAGTCTTGTGCGGTTTGTAATGATATTGACAATAAAGGGGGACAGGGTTTTGCGCTGCAGCCACACAAAATCATAATGTCGGCTTTGAAGTGCCAGTTTGATTTTTGATCCATATTTTTTCCCGACTATGGTTACAGGGTGCAATTCGATATCATATTCATTCCAATAGCCGAGAAGCTGTTCAACCCTGTAGTGGTAACTGGCCTGGTTTTTTGCGATGTGCAGGCAAAGTATTTTTATCATCCCTTTGTCTGTGATCCGTTAAGGAAGCATGAATGAACATAACGGCGTATTGATTTAAGCAGTGTTTTGTTTATCCGCACGTTGCCTGTGTGTTCCCGGGGGGCGTGATGTGCATATTCCATGAGTTGGTAACGGTCGTGAAGAATATGTTTTCTGAGCAACCGGTATCTTTGCTTTTTAAAAAGCAGCCAGTGATTTTTTGCGATGGTGTCGAGGAGACAGTTCAGTTCAAGTGTTTTCCTGATGTCAAGGCTTTCGATAATGGTAATGATTTTTTTTGATTCATTGAAATTATGGGCTCTCCAGGTTGAAACAGGCCGGGTTTTATGGTGGTGGATCGGGTAACTGGAAAGAGCAATTCTCAGATATATGTCCAAGTCATCGTGCGGCTGCACATTCGAGTCGAATCCTCCAATTTTCCTGAATATGTCCTTGTAAATAAGGGGGACGAGTAGGGGATGTTTTCTTTGAGCAGGGTTTCATGCACGATACGTTCTGGAAAATACCGGTCATAGACAGCCTGTCTTTTCTGGTTTCCTTTTTCAACAATATCAACCGTTGAACGTACCATGCACTTTCGGCAGGAAGGAAAAGTAAGGCTGATTTGTTGTTCAGGTTTGTCCGGATACCAGTAACTATCCTGATCGACAAAGCAGGTGTATTTTCCTCTGGATTGCCCCGTTATTTCTTTCAATCCGGCCAATGTAGAGCTTTCAGTTTGATTTTTAAGCAGGGAAAGAAGTAATAATTTATCCGGAACCGGAAGTTCTCATATAATGTCCAAAACAGATTGAAGATGTATGTTCTGACAAGAAGAAGTGCAGTTTTTTACTGGACCAGTGTTGTCTTGCTGGTTGCGCTTGTGCTGTATCCCCTGTTTGGCGGGGTAATGATGTCATTGGTGCTGCAGGGAACGGAAGCTGAAGATTCAATGGCTTGGTTTACCCCGGATGTACTGCCTGCAATCCGGATTGTTCAGGTGGCCGGTCAGGTTCTGCTGCTCTGTCTGCCGGTTTTTTTCCTTGCGGGAGTTCATACACGAAGCAAGATGCCTTTTTCAAAAGACAATCTCGAGTTTCTCGGTATACGGTTGCACAAGCAACAACCCGGAATGATCCTTGCCGTTATGGGAGTAGTGCTGTTGCAACCGTTTATGTATGGTGTGATGGAGTTTATCGGTTACCTCCTTTCGCATCTTGGCACGTTTGGCAGGGGTCTCATTGATAGCCAGGAACGGCTCGAACATTTTCTGATGTTTCTTGCCGGGGCTGATTCTGCGAGCGAATTCATCATTGTCACCGTTGTTGTTGCCGTGGTTCCTGCGGTCTGCGAGGAGATTTTTTTTCGGGGTTATATCCAGAAAAACTATATGGATTCACTCTCTCCTGTCAGGGGCATTTTGTTTACAGGTTTTGTGTTCGGTCTTTTTCACCTGAGTCCTGCCAATCTTGTACCTCTGACACTCATGGGCTGGTATCTGGGATATGTATACTATAAAACACAGAATCTTTTTGTGCCGGTTATGGTTCATTTCTGCAACAATTTTTTGTCGCTTGCCGTGTTGCAGGTGCGGCGAACCAATCCTGATATGTCGGATGGTATGGAAATGTCAGGTGCAGCAACTGTTTTTGGTCTGCTTTCTGTCGGAATTTCTCTTCTGTTGTTTTCGCTTGTGTTTCGTCGTTTCAACAGACTGTTTCCTGCCGGTGCAATAAGTGGCGGCGAAGGGTGAATGGCGAAGTCGGGTTGGAGAGTCGGTGTATAATTAGTAGCAGTGTCGGGTTGGCAAATTCGTTCGAAATAGCCATCTTCGGACAACCCGGTGAAATCTGAAACGATAAACAAAAATACATTTTTGGCTTGTGTGGTATCTCTCGCTATACTTTAAAAGCTGTACGCTAAGGCAAGAATGACAGAACTATGGCAGGAGCAGGTATTTCAAATTTGCAGCAGAGAATCGTGGTGGGTATGCTGGGTATTCCTCTGATTGTCTGGTTTACCTGGATGGGGGGAGGGTATTTTTTTGTTTTGATGCTTGTCTGTGTGCTGTGTGCGGTCAATGAATTTCACAGGCTTCTTTCTGCCCGGTCAGCCCCTCCGGCGTTGTCTCTGTTTCTGTTATTTTCGTTTGCTGTGCAGTTGAATTTTTTTTTACCGGTTGTCGAGCCCTGGATTCTTTTCCTGATTATCCTGATGTGCTTTCTTGTGCTGGAGCTGTTCAGGACAGATGGGTCAAGCATCGTCAATATCGGTGCCTCAATGACAGCATTGCTTTATGTGAACATCGCGTTCGGTTCGCTGGTGGAAATCAGGCAAATGGAACCGATGGGCTTTGCCTATGTTCTCTTGTTGTTCGTTTGTATCTGGTCCGCGGATAGTATGGCATACTTCGGAGGGAGCCGTTTTGGAGGAAAGCTTTTCAAACGAAAATTTTTTGAGCGTTTGAGTCCGCATAAAACCTGGGAAGGGTTTATTTCCGGGTGTGCAGGAAGTGTTTTCGGGGCTGCTGCTGTAGCTTATTTTGATCCGGATCTTCGTGTTGATTTTGCTCTCGTTGCCGGTCTTTTCATAGGGCTCTTAAGCCCTCTGGGTGACCTGGTGGAATCGATGTTCAAACGCGATGCAGGTGTCAAGGATTCCTCTTCGCTGATTCCGGGCCATGGTGGGGTTCTCGACCGCTTTGATACGGTTATGTTTATGTCGCCGCTGCTGTATTGCTATGTGTATTTCGTTGAGGTTGTGACTGGATTGTAGGGAATCTTGTGTATATTACAAG
>JAKSCY010000452.1 GCA_022360355.1 Chlorobiales bacterium | reverse complement strand
TTTTCAAACAAGCAGCCGGTCTGACATACAGGAAAAAATGCACAGTGATCCTTTTCACACTTGCCGGAAACAGCTTTCTTGACAATTTCCCTCAGGTGTGACTTGTCTGCAAACAACGATGTAGAATTCTGGATATTTCCATGCGAGAACACATCGATTCCGATAGCAGCGTTGCAGAAAATCAGTTCACCTTCCGGAAGAACAAGGATTGTGTTCCGCTGCAATCCCGGACAGGGAGGATGCAGAGCGTTATCGATATTACTGTTAACGCTTTGCTCCCGGGCTAATGTGTGGAGCCTGAGAATTTTTTCAGCAAGTTTCGGAGACCGTTCTAAATAAGTTACCGTTCCGGGAACCTCGTGACCGGTCGGATGAAGTGCCTCGAAAGCAATACGGAATTGTTTCGGTCTCAGCACTTTGAGAACAGTGCTTAAAAAATCCAGATAGACCGGCTCTTCAATACTTGTTTCATGGAGGTTGTACTTGATCACAATAAAAAAGTATTCAGACAACATCGGCAGGTTTCCCATGATTTTCATAAAGGAATTTTCCCTTGTTATATCATGAACCTCCCGGTTTCCGTCGAAAGAGAGCATTACCGAGTTGACACCACGTGCAGCAAGTGTTTGATATAATTCCCGATCACCGATAACGCCGTTTGTCGTCATTAATACTTCCAGTTCGACATCATGCTTTGAGCACATTAGTTGGAGACCGTCGAGAAGAAGGCATGTCTGTTGATGGTCGAGCATTGGATCTCCCCCAAAAAGAATGAAATCAATCTTCTGATAACGATTATCCGGAGCCGACAGCTCCTTTTCAAGCATCGAGAGAAAGCGGCTGATAACAGATTCGCTATCCCCCTTGCTTGCCTGACCTCGCTGAAAACAGTAGGGACAATGGAATGAGCAATCGAGGGTAATGGTGTAGCATATCGTCAGTGTGCTGTTTATGGTGCCGTCCATACGATCTACCATCTCGAAGCATTCCTCGGCATAGTCCGAAGAACGTGTAAGAAAGCCCTGCTCAAGAAGAAACAACCGCAGTTCATTGTCTACAGAAGCAGCTTTGATCAATGATTCCCAGGAATGCTTAAGAACAAGGCTCTGTCGGCTGGCTGTGTTGTAGAGACGAAGTAGGTATTGATCCGTGGGATGCAGAAAGATGTTGAAACTGGAAGGACGAATCATTCCAAATGAAATTAATTTCTCACAATTCGTTCATATAGAGAACGAGTGTATTTCTCGATAAACGTAGCTGTTTCAAGTTCCTTCATCAGA
>JAKSCY010000614.1 GCA_022360355.1 Chlorobiales bacterium | reverse complement strand
CTTGGGCTGATACTTCATGAGAATCCCCGTATCATCCTGCGCGTACTTTCGAATGGTAACCTGCGATTTCGAACCATAGGGAACTCTGGCGGTATCCCCGAAATAGATGATTTGTTCCGACGGCAGAAGCGCCTGTATAGCCCTGACGACCGTAAGCCCCCCGATACCTGAATCAAATACACCGACCGGACTTGAAGCTGATATTGTCATGTATTATAAATGAATTCAGAATTTCCGACTCTTTTTTACTTTTTACCTTTGACCTTGCCCCGTCCCACCATCTCCTCACTGATACCCCAAAGCTGACAGCGGAGATCGGGGTCCAGAGCAAGGCTGGAGCATGAAGCCTGATGGTTATTTTGAAAATAACATCCTGTAATACCTGCAACCTCCTCTGAAAGAGCAAGCCAGACAAGAGCCTTTCCACCGTAAACCGGGTCCTGGCCGGAAAGCCGCCATCCGGCATGGAGAAGCTTTGTGGCAAGAACACCGGGATCAAGGGTGTTGACCGTGACTCCTGTTCCCTTGAGACGTTCAGCATGTTCAAGGGTAAACATGACATTGCAAAGCTTGCTGAAAGCATATGCGTCGTAGCCTGTATACTGTCGCTCTCCCTGCATATTTCCGATATCAAATCCGGCACTGAGATGATCGACGGAGCTGACGTTGATAATGCGGGTCCCGCTCTGCAGCAGAAGGGGTTCCAGCAGAAGCGTCAGATGAAAATGCGCAAGGTAATTTACGGCAAATGTTGTTTCGAACCCGTCGGCTGTCAGTTCCCGCTGCTCCATGAAAAGTCCTGCATTATTGATCAGCACATCGATAGACCTGTTTTCGGCCAGAAGATTTTCCGCCATTGCCGTAACCTCCTCGAGGGAACCGAAGTCAGCCTGTATGAGGCTGACCTGCGAGTTACCGGTACACACGGCTATCTCCTCTTTTACTTCCTCAAGACGGCTGTTACTCCTTCCATGCAGAATAATTGACGCGCCAGCCTGCGCAAGCTGCAGCGCTGCAGCGCGCCCGATCCCGTCAGTGCTTCCTGTTATACAGGTGACCTTCTGCCTCACTCTACCAGTTGGAGATCATCCGGTTGAAAAGATCATCGACAATCTGGTCGACGGCTGCATCGATTGCTTCCTCCTTGCCTGCAAAGTCGCCGACAGTGTAATCGTCAAAACCGTTAAACGGCGTGCGGGTGAAAAACGGTTTATTTTCTACCCGATCGGTAAAAGATGCACGGACAACAATGGTAATCCGATTGGTTACGGCTCGCTCCGTTTCGCTGCCGATCTGACTGGGCTCATCGCTGAAAGACACTATTGCAGCTTCAACCAGGGCATCTGCCTGGCTGATATCGGACTCGATGCTCAGAGAACTTTGCGACTCGATAGCGTCAATCAGCTTTTCTGTAAACTCTGCACTGAGCTGAGCAACACCGGCACCGGAAAGCTCTTCGAAGGGTGGAACTGCAACAGTCTTGATATACGGGGGAAGAGATGCCCCTGTAAAGCTGTAACAGCCTTGCAAACAAAACACAAGACACAGAAAAACAGGAAAATACAGGTTACTTTTCCTGCTACCCAGCAATCTTAAGCCATATTCCTTAACCCTTGACACCATCTTCACGCACCTTTTCTTGATTACAACTACCTCTATGTTGAGAATGATCTTCAAGCCCTCCTGATCCATAACACATCCAACAGCTAATAGCTTGTACGATCTATTCTTTTCAACAGTTTACGGAACGGATAGGA
This sequence comes from Chlorobiales bacterium, assembly GCA_022360355.1. GTDB lineage: Bacteria > Bacteroidota > Chlorobiia > Chlorobiales > Chlorobiaceae > Prosthecochloris. Next base: position 159 of record JAKSCY010000614.1, on the reverse strand, counting down.
AAACAGCAGCCATTTTTTGCGTTTTGTGTCAAGTGCAGACACATAATCTTCGCTTTTACAGCCACCCTTGTCACTGGCCATTTTCACCGCCAGCGCTGCCGCAACCGAAGGCGGCTGCGCAAAGATGTCAACTATGGTTTGAAAGGTTTCCTGCTGGCG
>JAKSCY010000817.1 GCA_022360355.1 Chlorobiales bacterium | reverse complement strand
CCTATGCGGCGATCCTAAATTTCTTCCTGCTGGGGATGGAGTTTTTCACGGCTTTTTACAGCAACATACCAGGCCACATGCACGGTCTCCAGTACCTGTTTTTCGGGCTTCATGGTGAGGGCCAGCTTGTTCCCTGTATGTGGTTATCGGTCATTGTGGGTTTCGGTTCCCTGCTTGTGCTTTTGATTCCCAAGCTGAGAACGTCTTCTCCATGGCTGATTGCCGCATGCATCGGTATCGTCGTTTCAATATGGATAGACAAAGGGGTCGGTCTCATTATCGGCGGTTTTGTTCCTTCACCGCTTGAAGAGATCGTCGGGTACATCCCGAACCTTAACGAGATAATGATAACCATCGGGGTCTGGTCAATCGGCATTTTGATTCTGACCTTGCTGCTGAAGATTGCCATTGCAGTGAAAACACAGGATCAGGCGTGATGGACTATTGATAGAGATGTGAGACTATTGCTGCCGGGCAGGCAGCTGAAAAGCCCGAGATGTGAATCGGGCTTTTTTCTTTCTTTTTTTTATATACATGCAACACAATGTGAAAAGCTCAATTCAGGATGAAAGTTTTTTTACCGGTCAACGTCAGGATAGACGACAAAAAAATTCTCTTTGTCGGAGGCGGTAACATCGCCATGCACAAGATACAGACAGTAGAGCAATATACGCGGAACATTACCGTCGTTGCTCCCGAGATTCATGACGAACTGAGAGGCAAGGGATTCGAGCTTGTCTGCAAGGAGTACGAAGAAGGGGATCTCGATGGTTTTTTTCTTGTTTATGCGGCTACAGACAGCATCGAGGTAAATCGCAGGATAAAGAAAGATGCTGCAGCGCGGGGCATTATGGTCAATGTCGTCGATAACAGGGAGCTATCGGATTTTATTTCACCGGCAATTTTTAAAGATGAAGAGATGACCGTTGCAATCTCGTCAAATGGGCAGAATGTGAAAAAAGCCGTTGCGTGGAGGAACAGGATAAGAGAGATGTTTAGGGATGAGCGTTCATAAAGGCGGTGACCCCTTGCATCCTGTTTTTCGGGAATCGGTATCGAAAAGTTTACTGCTTGTTCGACCCCGAAACCCGATATCGACCCTGATGTCCGAAGTGCCTTATCCTGAAGAGCGTTACGAATAATTTTAACGATCAATTGTACTGGAAAGAATGAAAAGTGGTGATGGATACGTTTACATTATCGGTGCAGGTCCCGGAGATCCCGAGCTGCTGACAGTCAAGGCGGAAAGGGTTTTGCATGAGGCAGACGTGATACTCTATGACAATCTTGTAAGCGCAGAGTTGGTCGGGCAGTTTGATGCTTTGAAAATTTATACCGGCAAGAGAAAAGACAAACATCATTTTGAGCAGGACGCTATAAACGAAGAGATTGTTTTCCACGCGCGGCAGGGCAGGAAGGTTGCCAGGTTGAAAGGGGGCGATCCCTATGTTTTCGGCAGGGGAGGAGAGGAAATAGCGTTTTTAAGGAAGCACGGTGTCGAGTATGAGATAATACCCGGAATTACCGCAGCTCAAGGGGCGAGTGCCTATTCCGAGATCCCCCTGACCATAAGACATATTTCATCGTCGGTTGCATTTTGCACAGGACACCCTCTGGACAAGATACATGTTCCGGATGCGGACACCATTGTGTATTATATGGTGGCATCATCAGCAAGTGAAGTTGCAAAAGCCTTGATAAAGAAAGGAAAAGAGGAGCAGACCAAGGTTGCTATTGTTCAGAACGCGACACGGTATAATCAGAAAATATTTGCCGGTACGCTGGGGGAACTGAAAAACAAGGACAAAAAGGTTGTTTCCCCTGCACTTCTTGTTCTGGGCGAAAACGTTACCGAGTTTATTGAGGATTACTGGTTCGCTAAAAAGAAAAGGGTTTTGATAGCAGGGAAGAGTTCCGAAAAATACGAAACGGGAGAGTACGTTATTGTGCGCTATCCCTGCATTGACTCCGGTCAGATTGACGCGGGGAACATTTTTAAAAAAGTTGATGACAGTACTGCGGAGATGATGCTGCTTTTTGTTGACAAGTATGCGGTACGTTACTTTTTCAATTATCTGTTTGAGAACAGTATCGATATCCGGGATTTTCCGAATACCGCTTTCTGCCCCGCGGGGAGATCCACAACTTCCGAACTGTTGAAGCATGGGGTGCTTCCTGACTTGTGTCTTGATGCGTGCACACCGGAAAAAATTATTACGGAAATGGCGGAGCTGGGGATCACCGGCGAGACGATCCTGATTCCCGGTTCAGATTCTGCTGATAAAAATCTCGTTAACGAGTTGACAGCGTTGAAAAACAATGCAGTGCTTCTCGATGTCTCCGTTCAAAGCAGCTTCGGTCAGGGGGAGAGGATAGACCTTGATTGTATCGATGAAATCTGTTTTTCTTCACCATCGTGTGTCAGAAGTTTCAAAGAACACTACGCTGCAATCCCCGATAGGATTACAGTGACAGCCGCCGATGCACAAACTGAAGCCGAATACAAGGTGCTTTTCGGCAGTCAAGCCTGAAGAGTTTTGGCAGGACGAAACTGCAGGGTCATCGAAGCTTTTTCGTCACCGGTTCCCTGTTGCATTGCCTTGTCGGGCAAACAAGCCGCTCAATTTACGGACAAGGGGCAGGCTTTTAAAAAAAAGTCCTATATTGCCCTGTTTTTGGCCTGCGGTAGGCGATGTTTTTTGAAAACATCGTGCCTGTTGTTACACAGAAAACCGCTGCATCATTAAACCGATAATTTGATGGCACAAACAACCGCTACAAAAAAGAAACCTTACCTGCAGACGATACTGTTTGGTGCGCTTTCGCTTGCATCGTACATACTGCTGTTCGTTAACGAAGAATGGGTTACCGAGACCTATACCATGGGAGGGTACTATGTGGTCTACCCTATAGTTACCGCTTTCTGGTTTTCTTTGATTCATGGTGCTTTCGGAAGCAATCTTCTGAGCACTCTCGGACTCGAGGCAAAAATGACAAAGAAGAAATAACGGCAAAGAACTTCAACTTACAATTGCAATGAAGGAGGCGTATACGTAATGAGATTTTTTTCTGCTCTGGTTCTGACTTTGTTTATGATATTTATGCTGTCGACCGCGGCTTTTGCCGGCGGTGGCGGTCCTCCCAAAAACTTCCAGAAGGGTGTTTTTCTTGAAGTGGACAGAGCAGCGGGAACAGCTCTGTTTCAGGCTTCGGGTTCGGATACGCCTGAGGTGCTGATGCTCGGAAAAGAGGTCGATGTCGAGAATATCTCTTTGGAACACAAGGTTATGGTTACGCTGGAGGAGAAGGAAGGCAAGACGTATGCAAAGAAAGTGGAAACCATGTTTCTGGACCTGTCGATGTCCAAATTTATTACACTTATGGTTGTCGGGCTCGTCGGTGGTATGCTGAGCGGATTCATCGGTTCAGGCGGAGCGTTTGTGCTGACTCCTGCCATGATGTCCCTTGGGGTGCCGGGCGCTATAGCTGTGGCAAGCAATATGTGCCATAAATTTCCCAAAGCACTGGTCGGGACATACAAGCGGTTTAAATACGGCCAGGTGGATATCAAGCTGGGTCTGACGATGGCGCTTTCGGCTATCGTAGGCGTACAGATAGGTGTAACGGTCCAGAAAGCGATTCTGAATGCGTGGGGCAACGCAGGTTCAAATCTTTACGTAAGTGTTGTTTTTGTCGTGGTGCTTGTGGTTGTAGGGGGGTATGTGTTTCGTGACGCGATCAGGCTTTCAAAAAACGATGCGGATGACACAGCCTCTCCGCTTGCCCTTAAACTTCAGCAGCTCAATATACCGCCTATGATGAACTTCAAGACGGCAGGTGTAAGAATTTCAGCATGGGTAACGCTGCCTCTCGGTCTTGCCACGGGTATGCTTGCGGCAACAATCGCTGTCGGAGGGTTTATCGGGGTGCCCGGCATGATCTATGTCGTAGGCGCTTCGGCTATGGTGGCAAGCGCTACAGAGCTGCTGATTGCATTTGTCATGGGTGCATGGGGATCCCTCCAGTGGGGGCTGGACGGACTTATCGATATACGGCTCACCCTCCTTATCCTCTCTACCTCTCTCATAGGTGTTCAGCTCGGGGCTCTTGGAACCACCTATGTGAAAGATTACGCCATCAAGCTTGTTATGGCTTCTGTTATGCTCATCGTTGCAATAAGCAGGGGAGCCAAGATACCGGGTTACCTCGGTGATCTCGAACTGATAACCCCCCTCGAGCCTTTTACAGCTTCCGTACTGAACTTCATCAGTTTCTGGGCGCTTGTCGCGGCTCTTGGTACCGCCGGTATTATCATAACCACAGTCATGGTCAGGGGGATGATGCAGGCAAGGCGCGAAGAACGAGCCGCACTTGCAGAGGAGGCGTGAGGTCATGGGCAGATACGCAAAAATACTTGTAGCGTTCGATGGTTCGGAATCAAGCAGGAATGCGCTGAAGCAGGCGATAAAGCTTGCCCGGGATGAGCAAGCATTTCTGGGGGTTTTGACAGTTATGCCGACATATGAAGGGAATATCGAGTTTATCGGTGTCAGAAATATAGATGAAGTTCTCAGAGGGCCGATGGAAAAAATGAAGGCCGAGGCGAACGACATCGCTGCTGCAGAGGGTGCCAGCGTTGAAGTGTTGGTCGAGCGGGGCAAGGCGTATGAACGGATTGTTGAAAAAGCCGAAGCGGATGGATATGATCTGGTTGTCATGGGCAGAAGGGGGATTCACCGTTCTGCAAGAGTGTTGATGGGAAGTGTCACTTCGAGGGTCATCGGGCATTCGGACAAGGATGTTCTTGTAATACCCAGAGACGCCTCTGCAGAATGGAAAAACATTGTTCTGGCAATTGACGATTCCGAATGCAGCCGGGCTGCCGCAGACGGGGCGGTGTATTTCGCCAGATCATACGGTGGCCGTATAACGGCAGTTATGGGGGTTGATCTTGCCGATGAGTTTTACGCGGAAGTTCCGGAGGCCGTGGAGCAGATGATCGGAAAAGCCGAAACGTCTCTTGATGAGGTTGGAACGGCGGCAGAAAAAGAAGGGGTTGCCGCCGAGGTTGTTGTCCGGGAAGGAAAAGCCTACGAGGCTGTTCTGGACGTGGCGGAAGAAAAAGAAGGAGGTGTGATTTTCATGGGAAGCCATGGAAGAACAGGTCTGAAAAAACTTATTATGGGAAGTGTCACTGAAAAGGTTATCGGATATGCACAGTGTCCCGTAATGGTTGTCAAGCGTCGGGGTCGATAGACAGGAAAGTCCTCCGGCCCCGGGTAACACTTAAAAGCAAACCACTATGTCGGAATCACAGAAAAAAGTAGCGCTTATCGCATCACAGGGAACACTTGACTGGGCATATCCGCCGTTTATTCTCGGATCGGCCGCCGCCGCCATGGATATGGAGGTCGTGATATTTTTCACCTTTTACGGCCTGCCGCTCCTGAACAAAAAGATCGAGGCCAAAGTCTCACCGCACAGCAATCCGGCCATGCCGATGAAAATGCCGTTCGGGGGCAAGGATTTCCAGAGCATCAACTGGCCGGTACCCAACATCATATCAGGAAACATTCCGGGCTTCGACACGCTTGCAACCAGTCTGATGAAAGAGACCTTCAAAAGCAAGGGGGTGGCGACCATCGAGGAGCTTCGGGAACTGTGCATCGATTGCGGTGTGAAGTTTATCGCCTGTCAGATGACCATGGATGTATTTGGTTTTACAAAAGACGACTTTATCGACGGTGTTGACTTCGGAGGCGCGGCCATGTTTCTCGAATATGCCGCCGACGCTGATATCCAGTTGTTTATCTGATGCGCGGAGAGAAAAAGACGATAAGCGAACGTCACCCGATAATCAACGACAGGGCTTCCTGTTTTTAAAAATATTTCGCATTTTACGATCGTTAAAATCGACCGGGAGTTCAGCGGGGCGACTCGGGATGTGCCCTGCCGGGTCAATGAGGGGGCAAATGTCTCCGGGTTCTGTTGGCGATAATGTGAAAAAAACTTGTGTACAGGGAGACTTTTTTTGAACGCAATATTTGGTAATTATTGCAGGATTCAATAAAATCTTTATTCACTTGGCTACCCTGTTTATTTGCGTCCGGTCGCTTATGGTATCTGCTTGCGATAGCCTCTTCAATTCATACTAAAAAAGAACCACATGTCATTAGTTAATCCGCATGGGAAGGAGAAAGTTTTAAAACCGCTGTTATTGACCGGTGAGGCGTTACGGGAGGAAAAAGAAAAAGCAAAATCGCTCAAGGAAGTGCGCATGTCTTCCCGCGAAACCGGTGATCTGATCATGCTTGGTATCGGAGGTTTTACTCCCCTTGAAGGATTTATGGGACATGACGATTGGAAAGGCAGTGTCGACAACTGTATGATGGCTGATGGAACATTCTGGCCGATTCCCATCACGTTGTCTACAACAAGGGAACAGGCAGACAGTCTGAGTATCGGCGAGGAAGTTGCCCTTGTCGATGATGAATCAGGTGAACTTATGGGCAGCATGGTTCTGGAGGAAAAGTATACGATCGACAAGGCTCATGAGTGCAGAGAGGTTTTCAAAACCGATGATGTTGAGCATCCGGGAGTCGCAAAGGTCATGGCGCAGGGTGAAGTGAACCTCGGCGGTCCGGTCAAAGTCTTCAGCGAAGGCTCCTTCCCGAAGGATTTTGAGGGTATCTATATGACCCCCGCACAGACAAGGAAAATGTTTGAAGAAAACGGGTGGAGTACCGTTGCTGCATTTCAGACAAGAAACCCCATGCATCGCTCCCACGAATATCTGGTCAAGATCGCAATCGAAATATGTGATGGTGTTTTGATACACCAGCTGCTAGGCAAGTTGAAGCCCGGTGATATTCCTGCCGATGTCAGAAAAGAGTGCATCAACGCACTGATGGAAAATTACTTTGTGAAAGGCACCTGTATCCAGGGCGGTTATCCTCTCGATATGCGCTATGCCGGTCCGAGAGAAGCGCTCCTGCATGCGCTGTTCAGGCAGAATTTCGGATGCAGCCACCTGATTGTCGGCCGTGATCATGCGGGTGTCGGAGACTATTACGGCCCCTTCGACGCACACCACATTTTTGATGAGATCCCCAACGATGCGCTTGAAACCAAACCCCTGAAGATAGACTGGACATTTTACTGCTATAAATGCGACGGGATGGCTTCCATGAAGACATGTCCGCACGACAAGGAAGACCGGTTGAATCTCAGCGGCACCAGGCTCAGAAAAATGCTTTCCGAGGGCGAAGAAGTTCCGGACCACTTCAGCCGTCCCGAAGTTCTTGCAGTCCTGAAAGAGTACTATTCGGGATTGTCCGAAAAGGTTGAGATTAAAATGCACACCCACGCAGAAGGTAAATAACGGGATATGTTTTTCGCTGCTGATGGGTGCTGTATCCCGCCGGCAAAACTGATTTTTTCTTTGTAATCTATACTTCCAATGGCTTTGTAAATCGCAGGCAATGTCTGCAAATATTCGGTAAAGGAGGACCAATTATGCCGAGTTTTGTAATTAAAGAGAAATGTGACGGCTGTAAAGGACAGGAAAGGACAGCATGTATGTATATCTGTCCGAATGACCTGATGAAGCTCGATGTCGACAGAATGCTGGCCTGGAACCAGGAACCTGACCAGTGCTGGGAATGCTACAACTGTGTGAAGATATGTCCGCAGCAGGCAATCGAGGTCAGGGGTTACGCTGACTTTGTCCCTCTGGGTGGAAACGTTATTCCTCTGAGAGGTACCGACGCTATCATGTGGACAATCAAGTTCCGTAACGGAACCCTCAAAAGATACAAGTTCCCGATCAGAACCACTGCAGAAGGTTCGATCGAGCTTTACAAAGATAAACCCGAGCACGATTACGCCAACCTCAAGAAGCCGGGATTCTTTAACATGCCGGAATATCCAACACTATAACACAATCAAAATTGGTTAAGGAGGAATCAATGGAAGTTGAAAAAAACGAATTTAAATATTGCGAGAAGCCTGAAGTTGTTACTGTAGATACGGATATTCTGCTTATCGGCGGTGGTATGGCTTGCTGCGGTGCTGCATATGAAGGCGCCAAATGGGCTACACCGAAAGGCATCAGGATCACCATGGTGGACAAGGCTTCGACCGACAGAAGCGGTGCTGTGGCACAGGGCCTTTCCGCGATCAATACCTACTGCGGTGAAAACGATCCTGCCGACTATGTGAAGTATGTCAGGAAAGATCTCATGGGCGTGATCCGCGAAGATCTCGTTTATGATCTCGGAAGGCACGTTGATAACTCGGTACATCTTTTCGAAGAATGGGGACTGCCTGTCTGGAAGCGTGCTGAAGACGGTTCAACCCAGGACGGTTCAAAACCTGCACCGAAACTGACCGAAGGCGGCAAGCCGGTCAGGTCGGGAAGATGGCAGATCATGATCAACGGCGAATCCTACAAGGTGATCGTTGCCGAAGCTGCCAAAAAAGCGCTTGAATACAACAGGAAAGAGACCGGTGTCGATCAGAACCACTTTGAAAGGGTCTTTATCAGTGAGCTGATTCAT
>JAKSCY010000320.1 GCA_022360355.1 Chlorobiales bacterium | reverse complement strand
TTGTAGAGATCTATATTGAGGTTTTTGAGAATTCTTGCCGCAATGCCTTCGCCTTCCTTGATCAGACCCAAAAGCAAGTGCTCGGTTCCTATATAGTCATGGCCAAGCCTGAGAGCCTCCTCCCGGCTGTGACGGATGACATCCTGTACTCTGTTTGAAAAATTTCCGTCCATTCTCGTGCTTTATTAGTAAGTGTAGTAAGTGTTTAGTAAGGGCCTTTTCCAACGCATAGTGCACCAGTTCACAACCTGTTCATACCAGCTTCATTATATAAAGATAGCAGGTTAAAACCAATTAACTTTAAGCAAAACAGAAATGCCCAGTTAAAGGTTTCTACCCCTCATGCAGTGCCAAATGACGAGAAAAAATCGTTGATTTGTTGAATTTTGTAAGGGCGTGTCCCTGTGCACGCCCGGTTTTCGATCCCGATACCGACCCCGAAGCCCGATGTTATTTTTCGGAGATCAGGGTCGGGATCGGGTTTCGGGTATCGAAAAGTCATTGTTGATCTGTTGAATCGTTGAGCCATAGGAGTGCAATATCTTTCACCCGTATGAGAATACAGTAACATATCCCGACAAATAGGGTAATCTTTTTTTACTTTTCATTTTTGAATTTTGACTTTCTCTCAAGAATGGACATTACACATATCATCATAGACGACACAAACCCCGTACACCGGGAACTCTCCATTTACAGAACAGGAGAAATCAGCCGGATACGACTCAGCGACAAAGCATACAAGGTTTACGGCCAGCTGGAGATAACAGCACATAACCATGCAGCCCTTTTTCACTACGGTATCGTTGAATCACTCAATGCCCTGCAGTTCGTCTCTGAAGCAGGGCACGGCCTGGATAGCTGGGACGAAGCCTTCCTTCACCACAGCCAGTTGGAAAAGATGTCCTTGATACTCGGGGAATGTGAAAAAAAGATAGATCCGGAAAAACAGGAGAAAGCACTCCTCGGATGGCACGACTCCCCTGTGGCCGCTGCATACTGGAGAACAATCGATCCAAGGGAGTTCCTGCGCTTTCTCGACAAACTCAAAGCGTTCGTTTCGGAAACTATCGAGAAAGGTTACGATCTGGAATTCATTCTTTAGATTTATCCAGACAGCTTTTGTTACAGCTCAAAACCGTAATGCAACTCCCGTAAGCCATGTCGTATCGGCTTCCGCGTCGCTCAAGCCCCATTTGACGCCAGCATCAATATCGAAGTCATTCGTCACGGAATAAATCAGACCGCCGATAATAAAAGCAGGGTTGTCCTCGGCACCCTTTTCAGGATTGGTTTCCACTCCGACATTGCAAACGCCCACCATGGTAGCGGTAACATTGATCTCACCGGCAAACGAGGCATGCCAGATATCCTTGCGAAACAAAACGTCATCTTGCTCAAGACCGTATGCATTGCGCATATACCCCAGGTTGAGGTGCAGTTTTCCGAGCACCCCTTCCTTTGAAACAATGAGCGCACCTCCACCGGAAACCTCTCCGTTACCCAGCCTTTTTTCATTATCTCCTGTAGGAAACGCAACAGCAGGTTTCAGTGCAATGCTCAGGCCCCGATCTTCATACTCAAAAAACCTCCACTTAATCTCGAAGGATAGGTCACCCACCCCATCTTCATCGGCAACAGTCAATCCATTTTCCTTGACTGTATACCAGCCATAAGGCAGACCGAGAACAAGATCGATGTTTTCAGCGACACCGTAGGAGAGTACCGCGATAATTTCACCACCGGTTTCCTCAAAGGCACCTTCATCATCATCGCTGAATTCACCGCTTATCTCAAGCTCAAACCTGCCGGTACCCTGCGTTCCGGTATCGTCGGTGATAAGCGGGTGGGCTGCATGGAGAGGAAGAGAAACGAGCATCAGCATCGATGCCAGCAGAATGGTACGAAGCATGGTAACGAAATTGTTTTAATAGTTTTATTTATTCACGATTCGGAATCTTCCGGCAGATCGAGCGGATTGGGCACCCGAAAGCGGTAACCGAGAATCCGTTCGAGCTTGCTGCTGTCGATGATTTTAAACATGGCATTTCCCTGCTTCTCGGCTAAAGGAGGCAATTCGTTACCGGAAAGCGTGGCTGCTTTTGCATAGTATTCCCTGCGTAACGGATGTCCCGGTGAGCAGGCATTGAGCACCTCCCCCCAGACTTCCTGACGGATCACCTCCGAAATAATCCCTATGCAATCGTCACGGTGAATAAGATTAACCGGCTGGTTCGCATTACTCAGTGTAGCCATCCTGCCGAGAAACTTCACCGGGTTGCGGTCATACCCCATGAGCCCGCAGAATCTCAGTACCGTCGTTTTGAATGAAGGTTCTTCCAACAGCATTTTTTCGACTCCGAGCAATGCCTCTCCGGACTCAGACTCAGGATTGCAGGCATCTTCCTCCGTCACGTCGCGGTTGAGCGAAGGGTAAACCGACGTCGAACTGATAAAAACCACATGCCTGACAGGAGAAGCAACAACAGCCTCTTTCAATGAAGCCATCTGCCGTTGGTGATAGTTTACGATATCCGGCCTCCGCTTCGGAGGAACATTGATAACAAGAGTATCGCTCTCAAGAAACGCTGCAGGGTCGTCCCCTGAAAGAGCCGGATCAAGCGATATGTAGAATGGCTTTATCCCCGCCTCCTGCAAAAGATCGAACTTCTCTGTTCTCGTGGTTGATCCTTTGACGGAAAACCCTTTTTCAGCAAGATATTTACCCAGAGGCAGCCCCAGCCACCCGCACCCGCAAATGCTGACCCGCTTTTGCCGTTCCACTCTTCTACTCCCCTCCAAGCGATTCAACATACTTTTTCAGCGACTGCATTTCGACCGAGTTCTCCTCCAATGCCTGTCCTTTGAGAGGACCGGAGATACAGACGTTGATAACCGAAACCAGCTTCGGGTTTTCAAAAGCCTTTTCAAGGCCCTTCCCGTCCGGATGGCAGGTTGCACAACTCGAAGCGTTTACCGAACCGGAAAGCTTCGGATCATTGAACAGCTTTTCCCCATCGGATGCAGAAGGCTCTTTGTCAGCCGATGCACATGCACCGATGGCTAACAACACTGTAAACAACGGAATAGACAACAATACTGATACTCTCTTCATATAAACCTCCAGTATAGGGTTATGGTAGTAGAGTGGTTACACGCAATTTACAGGAGAGACTTTCCCTAAGATATTTAAAAACCCTCCAACTTCTCGATCCCAACGCAAAAAACACCCCCGGAAAATCTTGACCAAAGCGCCCCGAAGAAGCGTCTCGTGTACTCCTATTCTTTTTCTACCAGATACTTCCAATACTTCATCGGCATGAACGAGCGCTGAAGATCGGGATTCTTTCTTTCGGGAATGGCGATGTGTGCGAAAAAGGTTTTCCAGAGCCGCTGCACCTCCTGTTCTTCCTCGGCAAACTCCGGTGAACGGAAGGATTCAAGGGTACCGAAATCGAGTTTTTTCCCATCCCAGTGCGAGACCAGTGAACGTTTGACATCGTAGACAAACCACTCCTGGGTACGCAACCTTTGGGTAAAGAACCGTGACAGAGGTTGAATGATATTGAAATCCGGTTCCATTCTGGCAAGATAACTACCGTTCTCGAGCATGGCGAAGCGAAGGAGCCCCTTGAAACGATGCACCTCACGACTGACCTTGCGG
>JAKSCY010000026.1 GCA_022360355.1 Chlorobiales bacterium | reverse complement strand
CATTTATCCATTTTGATGAGTTTGCTTTTACCTTTTGGAGAACTTCACTGAGTGTAACCGTGGGAGTCATTTCAAAAAGGATGTGTACATGATCTTTATAACCATTTACGGCAAGGGGATATTGATTCAGCTTTGTTAGGATGCCTGAGATATAACGAAACAAATCTTGACGAAAATTATCTAATAAAATGTTTTCTCTCCCCTTGACAGAGAAAACAGCGTGAATATTAATTTGTGTTAGGCATATCGGGTTTTGTTTTTGTATAAATGTCGTACCTACGGTACTATCCGAATATACGTATAATATATTCTACCATAATATCGCCACGATGCGGCTACCATATTGTCATCTTCTTGTTACCTAATTGTTGTTGTAATTTGCTACCACAATATCGCCACTATGTGGCTCAAATTAAAACTTCGCCAAAAAGCTTGCTAAGTTTTGGCTTTGGTCGAGGCCGAGTTTTTTACGTAGCCTGTATCTTGCAACTCTTACGCTTTCATCTGTTTGATAGGTTATGGCAGCAATGTCTTTGGAGGACATGCCTTGTTTAAGAAATGCACATAGCTTTATATCATTGGTGGTAAGTGATGGAAACTTCTCCATTAAATCTTTTACAAAGTCATTATACAATCGCTGGAAATAGATTTCAAATCGCTTCCATGAGTCATCTCGAAGTCTTGATTGAAGTTCGTCTATAATTTCATCATATAAATCTCTTGTTTCCTGGTCACTTGTATCTGTTTTTTTATATAAATGCTGAAGCTTTTTTACCAACTGGGCGTTAAACTCATTGGCTTGCAACAGATATAAAGTGTTTTCTGAGAGCTGACGGTATTTATCCTCAATAATTTGTTTCTGATATTCTGCCAATTTAATAGCTGATTGTGTTCGTGCAATTAGTTCTGTAGCGTCAATGGGTTTCTTCACATAGTCTACCGCTCCTGTTTCCAATGCTGTTTTTAAATTTTCTGATTCCAGCATGATACCTGTTGCTACAATAATGGGAATATCCTTGGTTTCTTCTGATTCCTTCAGGTGTTTGATCAGCTCCATTCCATCCATTTCCGGCATTTCCCAATCGGTAATTATCAGATCCGGCTTTTGTTGAGCTATAATTTGCAATG
>JAKSCY010000240.1 GCA_022360355.1 Chlorobiales bacterium | reverse complement strand
CTGATGTTGCAGATTGATGTCGAAGGTTATGAGTATGAGATTTTTATGGGGATGTCACAAAACCTGATGAACAGACTGCGGATTATCGTTGCAGAGTTCCACAGTTTGAATGAACTGTGGAACAAACCGTTTTTTCAGTTGGTATCTCGCGTATTTGAAAAGATACACCAGACCCATACCTGTGTGCACATTCACCCGAATAACTGTTGTGGTGCAGTTTCAAAAGGGGATATTGAGGTTCCTTTAATAATGGAGTTTACTTTTCTGCGGAATGACCGGATAAATACAGCGCTGCCAGCCGAAGTTTTTCCCCATCCTCTTGATTACGATAATACAGAGAATCTTGCCTTACCATTACCCCCTTGCTGGTATAGAAATGTTTGATGGATCAAGAAGCGTAAAGTGTTTTTATCTATAAAAGCCTAAGGTGCTTCCTCATAGTTAAACGTATCCAGAAATCCGGTGTCAAATATGCCGCTTTTGAACTTCTCTGTCAGAAGAAGCTGTTTATGAAATGGAATGGTTGTTTTGATACCGACCACGATAAATTCATCCAGCGCACGCAGCATTCTTTCAATTGCTTCTTCTCTTGTATCTGCGTGGACGACGAGTTTTGCGATCAGTGAGTCATAGTTGGGCGGAACTTTGTAGCTGGCATAGCCGTGGGAATCTACACGTACACCATACCCTCCCGGGGTATGGAATACCTGTAACTCTCCGGGGGAGGGGCGGAATCCGTGTTTCGGGTCCTCTGCGTTAATACGGCACTCGATAGCATGTCCTTTTGGTGAAACTGTTTGTCCTGTAATAGTTTCGCCGGCAGCGACAAGAATCTGTTCCTTGACCAGATCGACACTGTATCGTTCTTCGGTAACAGGATGTTCAACCTGAATACGGGTGTTCATTTCCATGAAGTAGAAATTACCATGCTTGTCAAGCAAAAACTCTACGGTTCCGGCACCCTCATAGTTAATGGCCGCCGCTGCTGTTACAGCCGCATTACCCATTCTGGCACGAAGCTCTTCGTCGACCGCCGGCGAAGGAGTTTCCTCGATGAGCTTCTGATGGCGACGCTGTATGGTGCAGTCACGTTCACCGAGGTGCATCGTGTTACCGTGCTGATCTGCAAGTACCTGTATCTCAACGTGGCGGGGGTTTTCAATGAACTTTTCAATATAGACGCCGCTGTTGCCGAACGCCTGTTGCGCTTCATTCTGGGCAGTTGCAAGTGCCTTTGCCAGTTCTCTTGCTTCAGTGACAACCCTCATCCCCTTGCCGCCTCCTCCAGCTGTTGGTTTGATGATGACGGGGTAGCCTATTTCTTTTGCAGTTTGTTCCGCTTCCTTGACATCGGATATCAATCCCTTGCTTCCAGGTACAACCGGTACGTCTGCGGTCACCACGGTTTCCCTGGCAGTGTTCTTGTCACCCATTTTGCGGATCATTTCGGCCTGTGGGCCGATAAACTTGATACCGGAAGAACTGCACACCTCGGCGAAGTCGGCGTTTTCAGCTAAAAACCCATAACCGGGATGTATCGCGTCGGCATTGGTTATTTCCGCTGCGGCTATAATACGCGGAATATTAAGGTAACTGTCTTTTCCCAGAGGCGCCCCGATACACACGGCCTCATCGGCATATCTGACATGAAGAGAATCCCTGTCGGCTGTGGAATAAACCCCGACAGTACTGATACCCAACTCACGGCAGGTTTGCATCACACGCAACGCGATTTCACCGCGGTTTGCAATAAGTATTTTTTTAAACAACGTTCTGTTTTATTTGTACCTGAATTGAGCGGTTGTTCAAGCGTTCCGTAACAGGAGAATACAGAGGCCAGAATGAAAATGTCACTATTTTTCGGGAAAACTTGAAGCGCTCGATTCAGGTGAATTAAGGCTTGACAAGAAACAGCACCTGATCATATTCTACAGGCTGGCCGTTTTCAACCAGGATTTCGGCAATGGTTCCGGAGAGATCAGACTCTATTTCATTCATCAGTTTCATTGCTTCGATTATGCAAAGTACCTGCCCGTTTTCAACGTAGTCATGCACATTGACGAATGTGTCGGCTTCAGGAGACGGAGACCGGTAGAACGTTCCGACGATGGGAGAGCGGATCTCAACCAGTCCATCGGTTGCCGGTCCGGAAGGTTCATCTCCTCGAGGTTCAGTGGCGGACGGCGGTGGTGCAACAGCCTGCAATGGCGCTGGTTGTGCCAAAGGCTGCTGGCTTATTTCAACCGGAGGCTTTGTTGATAGTCTCTTGAGAGTGATTTTAAAATCGCCTTCTTCTATAGTCACTTCTTCAAGATCGGATTTGTTGATGATATTGATAAGCTGCTGGATTTCTTCAAGGTTCATAATTTCATGCTTTAGGTTTGACACACCACAACTGATTGTTAGGCAAGGCAATTATTTTTTTACCCTTTCCATGTATTCGCCGCTACGTGTATCGACACGGATAACACTGCCTGTCTGAATAAACATCGGGACATTGACTTCTGCACCGGTTTCCAGAACCGCAGGTTTTGTTCCGCTTGTAGCTCGATCGTCTTTTGTCGCCGGGTTTGTTTCGGTAATTGCCAGTTCTACAAATGTCGGCAATTCCGCCTCGAGGATTGAACCGTCGTCTGCAAAAACAATGTCAACAAGCATCCCTTCCGTTATAAAACGTGCAGGATTGCCGATGATTTCTCTTGCGATATGTATCTGGTCGAAAGTTCTGGAGTCCATCATGACGAAGTCTTCGCCATCGCGGTACAGGTACTGATACTGTTTTCTTTCGGTAACGATGACGTCAACGGTTTCGCTGGCGCTGAAACGATATTCGACATTGCGCCCGGTAGTGAGATTTTTCATTCCTGCCTGGTAGAACGCCCTCAGATTTCCAGGGGTTCGGTGAACCAGGCTTTCAATTCGATGCGGCTCACCCCTGAAGCGGATAATCGAGCCTTTCGATATATTACTGATTGAGGTCATATGGATCGAAAAACAAGTGAAAATTCCGAGTCTCACTGCCTGTTGTGAAACAAAGAGTTTAATATAACACAGAGCCTTGTGATTAACAATCAGTGAAACGATGAGTACCGATTCCTTTTGAAAAACAGATTGCATGTTTGTTAAGTACTGGTTAAATTAACCCCAATGTAGTGTAAGCACGATGCTTTGTTTTTTCCTCCAACAAAAAAACAACAACCTATGTCTAAAGCCGAGTTAGTCGAAAAGATCGCATCCCAGGCTGGTTTAACCAAAGCCGACGCGGAAAGGGCAGTGAATGCCTTTGTAAATGTTGTGACAGCTGGCCTGAAAGCCGGTGATGACGTTACTCTTGTAGGTTTCGGGACCTTTTCCACAGGTAAGAGAGCTGCGCGACAGGGCCGGAATCCCCAGACGGGAGAAACAATCAATATCGCCGCAAAGAAGGTGGTCAAATTCAAGCCGGGCAAGGCATTGAGAGACGGGGTGGCCTGAGGAGGGCCCTTGTTTTTATGTATTTCCTTTCTTTTTTTCAGCTTTTTGAGTCCATCCGGCAAGTGCTTGATGGGCTTTTTTTATAAAAAATGCATCTGATCCTATGGCAACTAAAGTAGTTCTTGATTTTGAAAAGCCGCTGTTCGAGCTTGAAGAAAAGCTTCACGAGATGCGAGTTTGTTTGAAAAAAAGTTCAGGTGAGCATAACCTTGTTGAGACTGAAGGATTGAGCCGTGAGATAGAGGTTCTGGAGGCGAAAGTCGACGGGCTCAGGCATTCTATCTATCAAAACCTTACCAGATGGCAGAAGGTGCAGCTTGCACGCCACCCTGAAAGGCCCTATACCATGGATTACATCTATATGATGATGCAGGATTTTGTAGAGCTTTCAGGCGACCGGCATTTTCGGGACGATAAGGCAATTCTCGGTGGATTTGCGAGGATTGAGGATCAAGCAACCGGTTTTGCACAGACTGTGATGGTTATCGGGCACCAGAAAGGCAGGGATACAAAATCAAACCTGTACAGAAATTTTGGTATGGCTCAGCCCGAAGGATATCGCAAAGCTTTGCGCCTGATGAAGCTTGCGGAAAAATTCAACAAGCCGGTTGTCACCCTGATCGACACTCCCGGTGCATATCCCGGCATAGAGGCTGAGGAGCAGGGGCAGGCCGAGGCGATTGCCCGTAACCTTTTTGAGATGGCGGGGCTCCGCGTGCCGGTTATTTGCGTTATCATAGGTGAGGGGGCAAGCGGAGGGGCCATAGGCATAGGAGTAGGGGATCGGATCATGATGGCTGAAAATGCATGGTATTCGGTTATTTCGCCCGAAAGCTGTTCCTCTATTCTCTGGAGAAGCTGGAAGTTCAAGGAACAGGCGGCTGAGGCGTTGAAGTTGACCGCTGAAGACCTTCTTGAACAAGGAATCATTGACAGAATTATTCCTGAACCGCTTGGAGGGGCTCACCATGAACCTGAAAAAATGGCAGCAACGGTGAAAACGGTGCTTGTCGAGGAATTACGCGGGCTTCTTGGTAAAAACCCTGATGATCTTGTCAACGAAAGAATAGACAAGTTCGCGAAAATGGGCGTGTGGAATGAGGAAGGGCAGG
>JAKSCY010000576.1 GCA_022360355.1 Chlorobiales bacterium | reverse complement strand
CGGCGAGCTGCCGGAAGGCATGATGGGGTTCTGGCCGACAAATGCAGAGATGGCTGATATGGGAGTGAGGGCGCTGCCAAGCAGAAAGGACAATTAAAGAGGTGCGTTAAATTGGCATTGCAAAAGAAAAACCTGTCGTGAGAACAGGTATTTTATATCAATATTTGTATTGTACCTGTATCTGTGTATGAGAAAAATGTCTTTAATTATATGTTTTAAAGTAAGTTATGCGTTTTGTGAAAATACAGGAGCGATATTTCAGAATAATAAATGTTATTTGACGATTGTTGAGAATATCGGCAGAGCAACTTCTATCGTCTTGAATTTGAAGATTTTGCAGTGTTTTTTGTGTATTTATTTCTTTGTCAGGTAAAAAGTATATTATATTCTTCAAGCGAAAAAGCAGGTGTATTCCGGCTGTAAGAAAAGCAGCATAATGTACCGTATGTGAGTTTCCATGTCCCCGGAAGTTTTGCTGAGCCTTGGTGAACATGTTTGGTTTGTCCGCCGGGTAAGTTACCCTGTGAGTCAGGTTGCTCTTCTTTGAGTGGGAAGCTTTTAATTTTTGTGCGTTTGTGGTGTTGAGATCCCAAGCTTCCCGTGGTTTAAGGCATTATTTCAGAAAGTATTATAGCGAAACAGTTGCAGCAATGAAATCGAAAAGGCCTCCTCTTACGCGAATGCTTGCGATAGATCAGTATATAAGGGGAAACCACTTTCCTGATTGTGCAGATCTTGCGGAGCTTGTTCATGTGGACCGTCGCATGATTCTCAATGACATCGATTTTATGCGGAAAAAATTAGGAGCTCCTGTTGCATATGACAAGTCCAGGAAAGGGTATTACTATAAAAAAAGCTGGGTCTTGTTTCCTGAGTTGGGCCGTGACAAGCAGTGGGAAAAGCAGACTGATTTATCCAAAACCCGTTTTTTTGATGATTTGCAGTATCCTGAATGCCAGAGTGCGCTTGTGCCAGACTCGAAAAAATCGCTTCACGGATCAGTAACACCGGACAATATCGGTCTTGGAGACGTTCCCCTTTCCGATGACACTCCTGTCAGTCTGAAGGAGCTCGAGTTTGCGTTGGCAAAGCTTTTCAAGGTTCGTTTCTCTTATGAGGACCCCCGGAAAGGGCGTATCGTTAAAGGCATTTTTCATCCATACCATTTTCATTTTTCAAGTCATAACCGTACATGGTACCTCATTGCATATTATGAAAAGGCCTTGGAAGTTCAGGATTTTGACCTGAGCGGTTTTACCTCGCTACACTGCCTCAAGACTCATTTCAAAGTTAAGGAGGATTTTTCTCTTGAAGATCACCTTGCAAAATCGTTCAATGAGGTTTTGAAAAAGAGTAATCGAAGGGTGATTGTAAGGTTTTCCCGCAAAAGTGCACCGTGGGTAAAGCAAATAAACTGGCATCCTACCCCCCAACATATAGAAACTCAGAAGGATGGGTCTGTCACACTCACGCTTGATGTTTGTTCGCTTGATGAGGTCAAGCAATGGGTGCTGCATTTTGGTTCCGAGGCGGAAGTTGAGGAACCGGAGGAACTGCGTTACATGATCAAGGAAGAACTGGTGAAAATGGGTGAGAGATACCTCGGGATGTATTAGGCTCAGGCGTATTTTCGCCTGTTTTTTCTATAAAACTGTCTTCCCGCGCTTATCATCCTGCTAAACGGGCAACCTTTAGTGGAGGTTTGCAGTTTATAATGGTCAAGCATAACAAAACCCCCTGACCATCAGGTTAAATCGAAAAAAACAAAAAAACGCACAACTTGAAAACCCAACGTGCCGGTCCATAGCGGCATTCTTTGTGCCTTTCCGGCAAGTCGGGATGGTCGAGTAATTGCTCAATTCAGGTTATAGCGAGTTGTAAACGGCAGCCCGGATGCATTGAGCTGTTTACGTGTACAATTTTGTATGCATTTCCCCGAATAAGTACGAACACATGTTGGCTTTTAACACTAATGCCCTGTTCAGCCATGAAACACATTGTAGCACTTTTTATCCTGTTCAGCCTGTTCATCGGGCTTTCT
>JAKSCY010000788.1 GCA_022360355.1 Chlorobiales bacterium | reverse complement strand
CCCCCAGTACGATGCCAGAAGATCGCCGGTCGCCACTTCGTTCTGGATCAGTTCGCGCGCCGCGTTGAGCAGATCGAGCCAGCTGACTTTGCCGGCGATAAACAATCTCGTGTACGAATCGAGCACCGCTTGCGAATAACGCGTTTCGTCACGGCTCAGCGCATAGCGCGTCAGCGCCACCCGGCAGGTCTCGTGCTCTTCGTTGAGCACCGCCTCGAGATCACGGCGCACGCGCTCCTTGTTCTGCCGCGCCCCTTCAATGCCGGAGCGCGCTGAACGGATCGTGCCAACCGCCGCCACACCGCCGCCGAACTCGTACTCCATCGCCAGATACACCGCGTTATCCACATCCCTGCCCGACAAATCGTTCTGGTGCTCTGCCTGCAGCATCACCGTTGGCAACAGGTTGGCGAGCTCCTTCGAGTGCTGATGGCGGGCGATATCGATCGACGCCGACGCACGCGCCAGCGTCGGGTTGCGACGCGCCGTACGGTCGCGGAGCGAGTCGAGGTCCGGCGGCGGCGCCATTCCCCGGTCATCGGCAAGAACAAGGTCTTTCCAGGAAAGCTTCCGGCCGATCAGGCGCGACAGATGGTCCAGCTCGGTGCGCAGACCGGCCCTGGCCATCGACAGGTCACTGCGCTCCTGCAGCAGACGCGACGTCACCAGTGAAAGCTCCATCGACGACGAAACCCCCGAAGCCTTCCGGCGCTCCATCATCGACGTGTAGCCTTCCATGAGTGACACCCCCTTGGTATGTGCGCCGATACGCGCATGCTGGCGCAGGATGGTCTGGTACCGGTTGACCACATCGAGGGCGGTTGCTACCTGCGTCTCGCGGACCGACAGCTTGTTCGCCCGGGCGATCGAGCGCGCCGTCCGCAACCCGCTGGAGAGCTTCCCGCCGCTCCACAGCGGCTGGCGGACCCCGAAAACCCCGACACGGTCACCGTCGCGGGCATCGTAGCGCATATCCACATAGGGAACCGGTAAGTACTCCGCCCACGCCGCGTCTGACCGCGATTCAGCGGCCCGGTAGTCGGCAAGGCTTCCCAGAACCCTGGGGTTCGTTGTGACCGATGCGCCGATCAACCGATCCAGCGTCCACGACCCGCCGACGCCTGACGACGATACGGCCGTATCGGCCGGAACCACGGCATCGAACGCCACAAAGTCCCCTTCCGGACTTTTGCCGCTGCTCGTAAAGGCGCAGCCGTACAACAGCAGGGGCAGCAGCAACCATAACCAGAGACGGCGATGGCCGGCATGATCCTGTCGAACAGAAGAGTGCTGCCGCATGGCAGAAAACAAGGAAAACAAACGCTTTGTCATAAGGGCACCTCTATTAATTTCATAGAAGGCAAAAGCCGGTAAAGTCAAAATTCAAAAGTAAAAGAGAGCTTGATAGCTCGTTAGCCTAATGGCAAAACCGGGTCCCCTTTGCCGACTGACGCCCTTTTCGATCCCGAAACCCGATCCCGACCCCGATTTCCGACTACCCCAACGCTCTTTACTTTTGACCTTTTACTTTTGACCTTTGACTTAATCTCCCGGGGCTCGCCGTCGGCGTCGGTATTGGAATCGAACATTACCCCAACTGGTCACTCGTCACTCTCGTCAAATAACCATGTTGCCGTTGGCGAGCATCGCTGCAAGAAACGTCGCATGGTCGCCCACCGAACTGTAGGCTATCGACTGCATCGTAATCGTTACATCCGCGCCCGAGCTGTCACCGTTGGCGTCTATGCTCAGCATGAGTGTATCTCCTCCGGCATCGGACAGCGTCACGAAACTCCCGATCGTACCCGGGGCCGCTCCGTCAAGCAGATAGCGCAGATCCAGCACGTCTCCACCTGGTCCGTTACTGAAATCGGCGATCGTGTCGTTGCCGGCGTTGGTGAAGTGGTAACGGAACGTATCGATGCCTGCGTTACCGGTGAGAGTATCGTCGCCCGCGCCACCGACCAGCAGATCGGCAGACGCTGTGCCGGTGAGCGTGTCATTGCCGCCAAGACCGTGGACGACTGATCCCGACAGCGTATCGCCCAGGCTGTTGTCTCCAACCGTCACTCCTGCATCGAGTGTGCCGCCGAGGTACCAGCCGTACGTACCGGTGAGGTACTGATGCGACGTCGCATCGGTATACGTGACTCCTGTGGCGTCAAGACGCACCCCGCTTTGGAGCCCGGTTTCGCCCGCTGAACTGTTGATGTCAGACCAGCCGGCAAGCAGAAGATCGTAATTGGAGGTCGACATGCCGCTACCGTCGAGCATATAGCTAGCATTAGTCAGTGCGCTGACATCCCAACCACCGATGTCCTGGTTGAACACACCGGCATAGCCGAGCATACCACCCATGGTCGTCACGCTGCTCGTGTCCCAGCCACCGATGTCCTGGTTGAACGCTGCAGCATGTTGGAACATATACCTCATGTCCGTCACGCTGCTCGTATCCCAGCCACCGATATCCTGGTTGAACACTGAGGCATCGTAGAACATATACTGCATATCCGTCACGCTGCCCGTGTCCCAGCCACCGATGTTCTGGTTGAACACTGCGGCACTGCGGAACATATACTGCATATCCGTCACGCTGCCCGTGTCCCAGCCACCGATGTTCTGGTTGAACACATCGGCACCGAAGAACATACCACCCATGTCCGTCACGCTGCTCGTGTCCCAGCCACCGATGTCCTGGTTGAACGCTGCAGCATGTTGGAACATATACCTCATGTCCGT
>JAKSCY010000383.1 GCA_022360355.1 Chlorobiales bacterium | reverse complement strand
TCAAGCGCCAGATCGACGTCCTTTTTGAGGGAGCGCGAATGAGCTCCGACGCAAGCGTTGAGCCCTGCCTGGGCGATTGTTCTGACCGCGGATCCGATCTCGTTGCTCACCAGCGGGTGGCCGGATTCGATGAAATCCACTCCGATAGCATCGAGCTGCCGGGCAATGGCAAGTTTGATATGTTCGTCAAAATAGACGCCGGGAGTTTGCTCTCCCTCCCGCAATGTCGTATCAAGGATGGCTACCATTACTCCCCCCAGTCCTCTTCCACTTCCGGCGCGAGATCGATGGTGAGTGGATCGAGGTTCGTTACTTCCAGTTCAACGCTGCATTCAGGACATTGCAGGATTTCTCCTTCGACGGTTCCTGCATCTACTGCTACTTCTGCCGCGCATTCGGGACATTCAACGGTGTTCATGTGACTTCTCCTATTTCAAGTTTTGATTCTGTTTCCCTTTTTAGCCCCTCACTGACAACGGGGGGGGGTAAAAAGGGAAACAGAAATGGTTACTAAGCCAAACAGCCGGGTATTGAGCTCAAATAGCCCCTCTAGCCCCTCAATGAAAAAGCCCGCCGACTGCTGCCGGCGGGCTCTAACACATTCATGGACATTGAGGTCACGTGAAGGCTGTGCACACCGGTACTGGCCTGCTCTTGCTCTTCTTGACCTTCTTGCTGTCCGTCAAAAACATTGTTTCATCCAAAAAAAAATCGGCTGACCGGTTACCCGATCAGCCGACTGTTTATCAGTGCTTTTTGCTACGCGAAAATCACACAGAACGGCTCATCGGGCTGTCGCCCATCTTGGCCTTGTTCTGTTTCTTTTCGTTGCGACTTTGTCTCATAGCGAGGCCGATAGTAGAGATTGTTTTTGTGGCTGTCAATAGGAAATTGTTGGATGATGCTAGGAATAGGTACTATACCTCATGCAACATCGTCACGATCGTCATCCTGAATCCACCTTACAGAGGGCTCCCCGTGAAGGATCTATCTCCCGCCACAGGCGGGATTACCTTAACGTGAGGCGCATCCATTTGTGCACGAACGCCTTCTGAAATGATAGTATTTATTCCAGCAATCCTTTACCTCGCGGGATCTCGATATATGGAGCGTACCCACAGCAGGGTTAGATTTTTCGTGGGCTGAAATCC
>JAKSCY010000706.1 GCA_022360355.1 Chlorobiales bacterium | reverse complement strand
CTCCTGAAAACACCGAGGAACGCCAGCCATACTACGCAAAAGCGGTTCAGCATGCAGAAACATGTATCGGTAATGATGACCATATAGCTGAAGGACATACCTGGCTTGCTGCGTCGCTTGGTGTTCTTGCCGACAATATTGGGCCACGAGAAAAGATAAAGCGCGTCAACAGTATAAAAAGTGAACTTGACCGCGCTCTTGAACTCAACCCTGAAGATGATGTCGCACTGTCTATACTGGGCTCATTCAACCGTGAGATAGCCGGTATGGGATGGCTGGAAAAAGTTTTTGCAAAGACGTTTCTCGGCTCGTTGCCTGAAGGCAGTTACGAAGAAGCCGAGAAGATGCTGAAAAGGGCTATTGCGTCAAATCCCCGTGTTATCCGCCATTATCACGAGCTGGGAAAACTCTACAGCGACATGAAGCGCTACCAAGAGGCTATCGACGTACTCCAAGAAGCGTTGACCAAACCGGTGCTGATGAAAAGCGACGAACGAAGACTGAAAAATATCCGCACCCTGATCAAAAAACTCTCCAGGAAGATTGATTAAAAACACTCAGGGTGATTCGAGCATACCCATAAGGCCCCGCACCCCGAGATGGTAACTGTTCGCACCGAAACCACTGACCACACCGCTGCAGACCTCCGAAATCACTGATTTCCTGCGAAACTCTTCACGAGCATAAATATTTGAAAGGTGAACTTCTATAACAGGAACGCTGACAGCGCTGATGGCGTCCCTCAACGCTATGGAATAATGAGTAAGCGCCCCTGCGTTAAGAATCACCCCGCTGTATCCTCCGTGGTCTTCGCAATGAAAGAGCTTTTCAAGAAGCTCCCCTTCCTCTTCGGACTGAAAAAAATCAAAAGCAACCCCGGGGAAGGCTTCTGCAAGTCCCCTGTTGATATCATCCAGACTGCGCCTGCCGTATACTTCAGGCTCCCGTTTGCCGAGCCTCGAAAGGTTCGGCCCGTTCATCACAAGAATTGAAAGGGTATCCATCACTAATCATTACGTGACACTCCAAGAAAACGGAGCAGCATAAGAAACAGGTTGATAAAGTTCAGGTACAGAGAAAGCGCACCCATTACAGACACCTTGGCTTCCGACTCACCATCACTGACTGTGGCGGCCATTTCTTTTATGCGCTGGGCGTCATAAGCGGTTAAACCGGTAAACAGCAACACCCCTATTACGCTGATCCCGAGTTCAAGCATCGAATTCTGCATGAACATGTTGACCAGAGACGCAAGAATAATACCGATAAGCGCCATGAAAGCAATGCTGCCGAGTTTTGTAAGGTCACGCTTTGTTGTATGGCCGAAAACGCTCATGGCGGCAAATGTCCCGGAAGTCACAAAAAAGGTGCTTGCGATAGAGCTGTAGGTGTACACCATAAAAATAACTGAAAAGGTCAGTCCTGTTAATGCGGAATAGAGAATAAACAGTCCCGTTGCCGCCGAGCCGGACAAACGGTTTATTCCTGCGCTCAGCCCAACCACAATGCCCAGCTGGGCTATAATCAGCCCGATCATGACAAAACCGTTGGAGAATATGAGGTTTCTCAGCATTTGACTCTCTGCAGCATAATAACCTACCGTCGCGGTCAATGCAAGACCGAGCGTCATCCAGGTATAGACCTGATTAATCACCCTGGTCTGCACATCGACAGTTGCCCGTGATGCTGTTACCGCCCCCGCAGCCTGCGATATCTGATTACGTTGTATCATATTATAATAGTATAGGTTGTTCTTTGTTAAGGTCTAAAGAATGTACTGACTCAGATCCCTGTCGGCAATAATCTTGCTCAGTTTATCGGCAACCATGGCCTTGTCGACGACAATTTTTTCATCACTGCATTTTTCCGGAATATTGAACATCAACTCCTCGAGCAGATTTGTCATAATGGTGTGCAGCCTTCTGGCGCCGATGTTCTCGACCGATTCGTTAACCTGCGCCGCTATTGAAGCGAGCTCTCTTATCGCTTCGTCAGTAAATTCAAGTTCCACATTCTCGGTTAACAGCAGCGCCTTGTACTGTTTGATCAGCGCATTTTTCGGCTGTGTAAGAATCTTGTAGAAATCCTCTTCGGTAAGGTTTTTTAACTCGACACGAATCGGAAAACGGCCTTGAAGTTCGGGAATCAGGTCGGAGGGTTTAGCGACATGAAACGCACCTGAAGCGATGAACAAAACATGGTCGGTTTTCACCATGCCGTGCTTTGTCGCCACATTGGAGCCCTCTACTATGGGCAGCAGATCACGCTGAACACCTTCTCTGCTGACATCAGGGCCTTTGCCGCCGCCTCCGGTCGTCGGGGCGGCAATTTTATCGATTTCATCAATGAACACGATGCCGGACTCCTCTACTTTCTGCACGGCCTCCTTGACGACGGCGTCCATATCGACAAGCTTCTGCACCTCTTCCTGCTCCAGAAGCTTCCTTGCTTCGGCAATTGTCACTCTCCTCTTCTTACGCTTTTTGGGAAGACCACTCATCAGATCCTGCATGATTCCCCCAAGTTCCTCCATCTGGCCGAGAGGGCCGAAAATCTGCATCATCCCGCCCTGCGAATCGCCGCTCAACTCCATTTCTATCTGCCGGTCTTCCATCCTTCCCGAGCGAAGTCTTTCGAGCATTTTTTCCCTGCTCTTTCTGTTAACCGCCTCTTCAAGGTCGGCGTCCCCCCCCTCTTCGGCAGGGCTCCTCTCCCCGATCTCGTCCTCCCTGTCATAACTTCCTGCAGCCGGTACGGTAGGCAGCAAAATATCCAGCAGGCGCTCCTCGGCCAGAGCCACTGCTTTTTCCTTGACCTCTTCGGATTTTTCGTTCCTTACCATGTTGACAGCCTGATCGGTCAAATCCCGTATCATTGACTCAACATCCCGCCCTACATAACCGACTTCGGTAAACTTCGACGCCTCAACCTTGACAAAAGGAGCGCTTGCCAGTTTTGCGAGCCTGCGGGCTATCTCGGTTTTACCGACGCCCGTAGGCCCGATCATGATGATGTTATTGGGCATTATTTCATCACGCAGGTCATCACTCACGTTTTGTCGCCGCAAACGGTTCCTGAGTGCAATGGCTACAGCTTTTTTGGCTTCCTGCTGGCCGATGATATACTTGTCAAGGCGGGAAACAATCTGGTTCGGCGTTAAAAATTCATCACTGATGGAAAGTTTGTTCACAATGTTAGTTTCATGTATTTCAAGAACTGTGGACTGATTCTGCTCTGCCATATTCGATAGTCATAAAAGTTTGTTGAAAGAAGCCCTGTAGCTGAAACGCCTGTTCTCACCGATACAGGCTATATTTCTTCAAGTATGATATGATCATTGGTGTAAATACAGATATCGGCGGCAATCCTGAGACCTTCCCTGACAATATCAACCGCCTCGAGGCTGGTGTGCTTCAACAGAGAACGTGCGGACGCCAGAGCGTACATGCTGCCGCTGCCAATTGCAACAATGCCGTCCTCGGGCTCGATAACATCCCCCGTACCCGATATGATAAGCGCTTTTTCGGAACTTACAACGGCCAGCATTGCTTCAAGGCGCCGAAGATATTTGTCGGTCCTCCAGTCTCTGGCCAGCTCAACCGCAGCCCTTTCGAGTTGTCCCCCATGGGCCTGCAGTTTTTCTTCAAAACGGTCAAGAAGCGTTACCGCGTCGGCGGTAGCTCCGGCAAACCCTGTAATCAGATTGGCCTGACGCAACCTGCGGATCTTTCTTGTGCTTTGCTTGATAACCGTATTACCAAGTGTCATCTGCCCGTCGCTCCCAAGTGCAGCCTTACCGTTCCTTATTACACCAAGAACGGTTGTCGCTCTCAGTTCCGGCGCTCCATACTTCTCCATTACAACAACTCCTCTTCCGGGCTTATTAAAATATTTTCTTTCTTAATCTTGCTACTGGAATTTGCATTTGTTCACGGTATTTTGCAACCGTTCTTCTGGCAATCCTGATGCCTTTTTCCTCCAGCATTTTGGCAAGCTTGTCATCGTTAACCGGTTTGGCGGAATCTTCAGCCCCGATCAGTTCCCGTATGTACTGTTTGATAATCTTTGTTGAAAGATCTTCCCCTTCATCCGTGGGAAGACTGCCGCTGAAAAAGTACTTGAGTTCGAAAGTGCCAAACCTTGTCTGTACATATTTGCCGTTCACAGCTCTGCTGATTGTCGACAGGTCAAACCCGGTTTTGTCGGCAACATCTTTCATGATCAGGGGTTGAAGCTTTTCAGGACCCGTCACAAAAAAATCGTACTGAAACTTCATCAGGGCTTCTATGACCTTTATAAGAGTGTTTCTGCGTTGTGCAATGGCGCTGGCAAACTCCTTTGCCCGATTCAGCTTCTGCCGCATGTACTTCCGGTCTTCAGCCGGAACACTCTTGTTTTTCACAACATCCTGATATTCTCTGGAAACCTGAACAGACATGTTGCTCCTGTCATTCAGAACCGCGGAAAGACGTCCGTCCTCATACGTAACGATAAAATCGGGAACGATGTACTCATCGGCACCGATCCCGGATACAAACGGATGAGGATCGAGTTTGACAATAACAGCAACGGCTGATTCCAGTTGAGCAGATGTGATCTGCATCCGCTTGAGTATACGCTCGTAGCGATTGTTGAGAAAATCGTCGTAATGTCTGGTCAAGATCTTTGATGCCAGCAGATAATCTGCTGAACTGTTTTTACCTGCTTTCACATTGAGCTGAACCAGCAGCCTTTCCCGGAGATCGCGAACGGCTATGCCGGGGGGATCGAGATAGCGGATCTTTTCAAGAATGGCATTTACCTCTTTTTCACTAACGTCGACATCGTTTCGTTCAAGCCCGTCAACAACAACCGAGAGATCTTCCTGCAGGTAGCCGTCGTCATCAAGATTACCGAGGATTTCGGATGCTATCAACAACTCTCTTGTTCCAATACCCTCCTGCAGGGCAAGGTCTTTCAGCAGTTTTTCCTCACTGGAATCCTGCTGCACGGCCTGTATGAAACTTTCTTTGGGACGATTGTCGATGGTAAACTGCATCACTCCTTCGGCATCATCCTTTTTTTTCACGGTATCCCCGTCTCCTGCAGCGCCGCTCTCAAAACGGTCGACTGAACCAAACATGTCTTCTTCCTGATCGTCATCGTTTCCGCCTGCATCATCCACTGACTCACTCTTTTGCTCTTCAAGCTCCAGCATAGGATTGTCCTGTAACTCGTCATAGATCCGCTGTTCAAGATGCAACAACGGAAGCTGGAGCAACTGGCTTGTTATAATCTGTTGAGCAGACAGTTGGGTACGCTGACTCTGCCGAAGCTTAATGTCTGGCATAATGTATGGGAGAATTCGCTAACAAATCTTTTAAGCGGCTGTACCAAGATAAACCGTAATATTCAATCAAGGCTTCACGAACGTAATCAACAAGAGGAACCTGTCTTTCGATCCCTTTTTTCCTCGCTTGTCGACACATCGCATGCCGCTCAACTACAAGATAGTCCAAACCAAACTTTTTTTTAATCCTGATCGGAAACAACCTGCATGAAAGTGGCTTCCGTTTCTCGATAGCACAGAGCGTTATTCCGCCATTGCGGAACGCAAACACGCACTCCCGTCCTTCTATGATCCGGGTATAGAGGTCGCCCTGATACACTTCCAGACAGCCGTTACGCTTGATGTAGCGGACATTTTTTTCCGGGAGCATCGCCCTGACAAGGGGCACTGCTTCACGCAGTGAATCGGCTTCCCCTTTCATAACCGGCGCCCCGAGCTCGCCCTCCACGCAGCATGCACCTTTGCACACGTCAAGGTCGCAACAGAAAAACGCACCCGGAACTTCTTCGTCTATAAGCACATCACCAATTGCAAGCATTGACACCAGGAAAAATCGTTGTATAAAATCCTATTTTACACATCAGGGCACCTTTATTTATTGTCATGAGCAGAAACCCCTTTCTATCCGCTCAACGAGGCAATTGAAGCGCGGAATAAATAAATTGAGGTGCCCATCATTCAAAGTTGTTTTCTTTATTATAACAGACTACAAACCAGTTATCCGTTCAAACATCAGTAAAAAGCAAGTTATGACAATCATTGATGGAAAAAAGATTTCAAGTGACATTAAACAGGAACTGAAAACCTCCGTTGAGGTTTACAGGCAAGAAGTAAACGCCGTACCCGGACTCACCGTAATCATAGTGGGAGAAGATCCGGCATCACAGGTTTATGTACGAAACAAGGCAAAAAGCTGCAAGGAAATCGGCATGAACTCGGAAGTCATAGAACTCCCGGAGGACACATCCCAGGAAGAACTTCTCTCCAGAATCGAATCGTTGAACAACGACCCGGAAGTTCACGGCATACTTGTTCAACAGCCGCTCCCTTCCCATATCGATGAATATGCTGTTACGATGGCGATCTCTCCATCCAAGGATGTCGACGGTTTTCATCCGGAAAATGTCGGACAGATGGTACTCGGCAATCTGGATAAATGCTTCATAAGCTGTACGCCATACGGCATACTCGAGCTTCTTTCCAGATACAATATCGAAACGAAAGGAAAACACTGTGTCGTCGTCGGGAGAAGCAACATCGTAGGGAAACCCATGGCAAACCTGATGCTGCAGAAACTCAAGGAAACAAACTGTACGGTTACCGTCTGCCATTCCGCAACACGGAACTTGTCTGAATTGACCCGGCAGGCTGACATTCTGATCGCCGCTATCGGCCGGGCAAACCTCATTACCAAAGACATGGTCAAACCCGGTGCCGTAATCATAGATGTCGGGATGAACCGTCTTGAAGATGCTTCCCGCAAATCCGGCTACCGGCTTGTAGGCGACGTGGATTATGAACACGTATCCGAAACAGCTTCGGCCATCACGCCTGTCCCGGGCGGGGTCGGCCCGATGACCATTGCCATGCTCCTGAAAAACACGCTCCAGTCGTTTATGCAGGCTCACGGCTCTGCTCAATCCCTGTAAATCAGCATGGCAAAACCAGTATGTCGTTATATCTGCGCCAGTTGTGGTGCCGTAACGCTTAAATATTCTGGCAAGTGTTTTGCATGCAATAGCTGGGGGACTCTTCAGGAAACCCGCACAGAAGAGCCTGCACCGCGAAAAAACGCAAACATACCGGCAGAAAGCCTCCCGGCCTCTGAAACGTTGCTGCACCCGAAAAGCCCGGAACCCTCCACAAGGGCCTCAACGGGCATAAAAGAGCTGGACCGTGTACTCGGCGGCGGCCTGATGCCAGCCTCGGCGATCCTCATCGGGGGTGAACCGGGTATTGGAAAGTCCACGTTGATGCTGCAACTGGCGCGGCACACCTCCCCCTCGAAGCTTCTCTACATTTCCGGAGAAGAGTCACCCTCTCAGGTACGTGACCGTGCAAAACGCCTTTCGATCACCTCTACAGACCTCTGGCTCGTCCCGGAAGTGAACCTTGAAAAAATCCTTGGAGTCATTGACCGCGACAAACCTGATATTGTTATTATTGATTCCATACAGACGCTCTATTCGGCTGAATACCAGAGTTCCGCCGGGACAATAACCCAGATACGGGAGTGTACCTCTGAACTTATCCGGGCAGCAAAAAACCGCAATTTCATATTGCTGATCATAGGTCATATCACGAAATCCGGTTCTCTTGCCGGACCGAAAACGCTCGAACACATGGTCGATACGGTCCTGCAGTTTGAGGGAGAAAACGACCGGTTGTACAGGATGATACGCTCGATCAAAAACCGTTTCGGCCCCACGAACGAGATCGGCGTGTTCCGTATGGACGAGAGAGGGCTTGAAGAGGTAACAAATCCTTCGGAATTCTTCATATCCGGACGCTCGAAAGGCATACCCGGTAACTCGGTGCTTGCCGCCATTGAAGGCTCAAGAGCCTTGCTGGTCGAAGTACAGGCTCTGGTCAGCAAGACAAACTATCCAATGCCGCAGCGTATAAGCTCCGGATTCGACCTGAAACGCATTACCATTATTCTCGCCGTACTTGAAAAAAGGCTGGGAATACCAACCTGGGGACAAGATGTTTTCATCAAGGTTGCAGGCGGGCTGAAACTGTCGGAACCTGCAGCGGATCTGGCAGTGGCGGCGGCCATTGCTTCAGGAGTAAGAAACTCCCCTCTTGAGCCCGGAATAGTCTGCGCAGGCGAGATAGGGCTGTCCGGAGAACTGAGGGCAATAAGCGACGGAGAACGCAGGATACGCGAAGCTGCTCATCTCGGGTTCAACACCATTCTGATGCCGAAAGCAAACACCATCGAAATCAAAACGTCTATCCGCAAGCTCCCGGTTACGGTTGTTGGCTGTACAACACTTCAGGACGCTTTCGACTCCATGCATCTTTAGGGCCCGTCTGGTTAATTCTGCTTTTCATCTATCGCTTACTTTTCAGTTTGAAAAGCCTTACATTTCTTCAGACACAAGAGAGATCCGCCAATAACTTCATGCAGAACTATTATGACTCACTTACTGCTTGTATGGCTTATAAATGCTTTTGCAGTCTATGTTACAGCGAGCCTTCTCGGAGGCATTTACATAAAAAATTTCTGGGCAGCCATTATTGTAGCACTGGTATTAGGCCTGATCAACGCCATAGTAAAGCCGGTGCTGGTCTTTTTCTCCTTTCCGTTTATCATTGTCACTCTCGGGCTTTTTCTTCTCATCATCAACGCGCTCATGCTTCTGCTTGCTGCAACACTGGTTGATGGCTTTGCGGTCAGCAACTTCGGATGGGCTGTTCTCGGATCACTTGTAATCAGTCTTGTCTCCTGGATGTTAAGCTCGATGTTCAACATATAGGAAACCTTTTAACGTTCACATTGCACCCGGATCATCATGCAAGGTCAGGCAGAAGCGATAATACTTCCCAAGGCAAACAAACTCAAACTCGACAATGTTTCTTACGTTGCCGAAAGAACCGGGGACATCCTTGTTAAAACAATTGCAACAACCATCACACCGGGACTCGACCGCCTGCTGTTAACCAATAAACCTGTCTCGCATAAAGTACTGAACTACCCTGTCATGCTCGGCAGTGAGATGATCGGGCAGGTTATGGAAACAGGCAAAGGTGTTTCCGCTCTGAAACCGGGCGATTTTGTCTATACCTTCAAAGGTGACCGGTGGACAGGAGCTGAGCCATACTACGGCTGTCATGCCGAAATGGTTCCTACATCCCAGGAAAACGTCCTCCCCCTCGGACGCCCGCCAATACATCGAGACCTTCTTACAGGACTTCTGGCATATGTCATCTCGGCTATCGACAAAGCCCGCCCGGACAGTTCGAGCCGGGTTCTGATACTCGGCCTTGGCTCAGTAGGCCTTATGGCAGCGGAGTATCTTCGTTTCAAAGGTGTAGGGTCGATTGACGCGCTGGAAAACTTCGGCATACGCGGTCAGCTCTCCTGCGCCAAAAATATAGCCATGCAAATCAACGATTTTACGAGCGATTTTGATAATACCTATGACCTGGTGATTGAAACAACGGGCCGCATACTCCTTATCGAAAAGGCAATCCGCCTTCTCAAACACAGAGGAACAGTGCTGCTGACGGGAAATTACGAAGTGCTTGCCTATGACTACAGACTGATACAGCACAAGGAACCTGTTCTTATCTGCTCAAACATTACAACGTATGAGGACCTCCTTTCTTCGCAGAAGCTGCTTGAAAGCGAAAGCATCGAAAGTGAAAAATTTTTCACCCATGTTTTCGCGCTTAACCAGTTCGAACTTGCCTACAGGATAGCCCTGGACAGCAAGGAAGCAATAAAAACCGTTATCAGTTGGATTTAAGCCATGAATACCGCAGCGGTCAGCTTATCCGAAGTTTCCAGGAAGTTCGGTGAATTCTGGGCAAACCGTGAAATCTCCCTCGAAATTCGCTCAGGTTCGATTCATGCGATTGTCGGAGAAAACGGTGCGGGAAAAAGCACGCTTACCAGGATGATTTACGGACTTCTCCCCCCGACTTCCGGATCAATCTCCGTCAGAGGCCAACTTGTCCGATTCACATCCCCGCGGCAGGCTATCGCGGCAGGAATCGGAATGGTTCACCAGCATTTCATGCTGATACCGGATCTTACAGTTACGGAAAACATCATACTTGGTGACGAAAGAGGTTCCCTTTTCACACCGCTGAAAAAAAAAGAAGCTGCCCGGAAAATTCAATCCATTGCTGAAACCCATGGTCTGGATATCGATCATGATGCCGTAATATCGGATCTTTCGGTCGGAGAGGAACAACGGGTTGAAATCCTGAAATTACTCTATCGAGAGGCAAATATCCTTATTCTTGACGAACCTACGGCCGTCCTTACGCCATCTGAAACCAGCCAGCTTTTCACAACTCTCACATCCCTTCGTAATGAGGGGAAAACCGTGATCCTGATCACGCACAAGCTGGATGAAGTATTGAGCATTTCCGATACGGTAAGCGTTATGCGCAGAGGAAGGGTTATCGCTACGAAACCAACCGCGACAGTCACGAAAAGTGATCTTGCCCGCCTCATGGTCGGCAGAAACATACTGCTCAGGGTCGAGAATCCTCCTGAAAATCCGGGAAAAACCGTCCTTAAGGTTGTTCATACCGGTTTCACGGACAGGAAAGGGCGCAAGAAACTCAACGATCTTTCATTTGCAGTCAGAGCCGGTGAAATTTACGGCATAGCAGGGGTCGAAGGCAACGGACAGAGCGAACTGCTTTCCATACTCTGGGGAATGGTAGAACCCGGATGTCTTGTCAGTGGCTCGATTACCATGAATGACCACCCTCTCAAGAACATGAATCCCGCAGAAATAGCTGCTACGGGTGTCTCCCATATACCCGAAGACCGTTTACGTCATGCGGTCATAAAAGACTTCCCTGTCAGTGAAAACATGATTTTCGGGCGGCACAGGGAAAAACGGTTTCTCCGGCTTGCAGGGTTCAATGCAAAAGCCGTGAGAGCATACACAAACAGCATGATCGACCGGTACGATATACGGTGCGGAACAGAAAGCGACCCTCCCCTGTCAGGTCTTTCAGGCGGCAACCAGCAAAAAACAGTTCTGGCAAGGGAAATCGAACGTCCCGGATTGAGACTTCTCATACTTGCTCAGCCTACCCGTGGAGTAGATATCGGCGCTATTGAAATGATCCACAAAAAGATCATCGAGACAAGGGATAAAGGTATTGCCATACTCCTGATATCGGCTGAGCTTGACGAAATTATCTCTCTGTCGTCCAGGATCGGCTGCATCTACAAAGGATCCATCCGTCACGAATTTTCCACGGTTGAAATACGGAGAGGAAGGACTTGCGAACAGGATTTCGAAAAAGAAATCGGTATGTTTATTACCTGAAACCCCCGCCTGTCATGAGAAACAGTCTTTTCAAGCTGCTCACCCCCTTTCTTGCCATAATTGCCGCTCTTTTTGTCAGCGCATTGCTGATCATGGCAACCGGACATGACCCTTTGAAGATCTATCAGAAAATGTTTTCCATGACATTCGGCTCTGCTTACGGAACAGGCCAGATTATATTCAGAACAACATCTCTCATACTTGCCGGACTTGCCGTCGCGATACCTTTCAAGCTGAAACTTTTCAATATAGGTGGCGAGGGACAGGTGCTCGCCGGAGCCTTTGTGGCTGCCACCGTGGGGTTTCTGCTCCCTCCCCAGACCCCTCCTTTTGTAGCGATAGCCACATGCTCGTTGTCGGCCATGATTGCCGGAAGCGCCGTTGCCCTGCTTGCGGGCTGGCTGAAAGTCCGCTTTGGCATCAACGAGGTGATCTCGACCATTATGCTGAACTTTATCGTTCAGGCATTTGTCGGTTATATGCTGACCTGGCACCTTGCCGTCCCATCAACCGTGCATACGCCCGAAATTATCCAATCAGCGCAGATCCCCATGTTCGGCAGCATCATCGGCATCTGGGATAAATCCCCGGCAAATTTCAGCACCCTGATCGCCCTTGCCGCATGTCTGGGCGCTTGGGCCATGATTTTCAAAACCACTACCGGCTATGAAATGAGAGCTGCCGGCCTCCAGCCTGAAGCAGCACAATATGGCGGCATTAACGCAAATGCTCACATCCTGCGAGCGATGGCTGCCGGCGGCGCCATGGCAGGCCTTGCATCAACAAATTTCGTGCTCGGTTATAAGCACTTCTATGAAGCCGGCTTGACAAGCGGCATCGGGTTTATCGGCATCGCCGTAGCACTGCTGGCTTACGCACATCCACTGTGGCTTGTAGCTTCGGCGCTGTTGTTCGGGTTTCTTGAATACGGAGGACTGACCGTAAATGCCTACGTACCGAAAGACATCTTCATGATGGTGCAGGCTGTTACAATTCTGATGGTGCTTGTTTTAACAAAAGCAATGCAGAGGGTTTAAGTTTCTTCCCTGCTGTCGAGATCCGAACCGTAAAGGTTCATCTGTTTGCGGTAGTAGGAAAAGGCCTGTTCCTGCCGAACAACACCGAGCAGTTTATCGGATTTGCGGGACAGAACCGGGATGACATCGTAATCGGTAAGCTCGAACAGCTTAAGCGCCTCATCCAGTTTTGAGGTATCATAGAGCAACGGCACATCCTTCTTCACAATGTCCTCGGCAATAAGCCCTGTGAGCGGCCCTTCTTTGAGCAGTATGCTCATTTCCTCAAGCCTGATAATACCGACAAACTCGTCATCTTCGGTTGTCACAAGAAAATTCGATTCCGGTGTATTATGAAACACATCGATGATCTTTTCAGACCGGGTCACATCCCGAAACCTGACATAGCTGGTTTTCATAATGTCCAGTACGCTGATATTCTCCGCAACAGAGAGCGCAATACCATAACCGACGCGAACCCCTTCCTTTTCGAGCACATAGGTTTCCATTGAATAATCGTAGGCAATTCGGGCGATCAACGCAGCCGTAACCGCTGCAAACATAATGGGCAGAACAATTTCATACTCTCCTGTTACCTCGAAGAGAATCAAAATCACTGTCAGCGGGGCACGGATTATACCGGCTGTGAGGGCGCCCATACCCACCAGTGCATACGCACCGGATGTTGCCGTAATCCCTGGAAACAGTGTATGCACCAGATTACCGAACATGCCGCCAAGCATCGCCCCCATTTTCATCGCAGGCGCGAACATGCCGCCCGAACCACCGGAACCCACACTGAAACCCGCAACGACCGGCTTCAAAAGATACACGCCAACCATATTCAACCAGGACTCGGCTCCTCTGACAGCATTATCGATTACCTCATAGCTGTAACCATACAGCCCGGGAAGCCACATACAAATCAGCCCGGTTAAAAGGCCACCTATAGCAGGCATTGCCCAGACCGGTATGTTGCGTTTTTTCTCGACTTTCTGAAAAGATTCCTCGATTTTGTAATAAATCTTGATAAACATGACAGCGGAAAGACCGGCAAGCACGCCAAGCACGAAGTAGAACAGAAGTTCAGTATTGGAAACAAGGCTGTAATCCGGAACCTGAAAGGTCGGGGAATTGCCGAGGTAGCTTCTTGAAACCACCGTGCCGATCACAGCGGCAATAACTATCGGGCTAAAGGTTCTCACACTGAAATCGCCAAGGATAACCTCGATAGCAAACATAACCCCTCCGATCGGGGCATTGAAAACAGCCGCGAGACCTGCAGCAGCACCGCAACCAAGAAGCGTACGTTTCCTGTCCGGTGAAAATTTAAGTACCTGGGCCACCGACGAACCCAAGGCCGCGCCTACCTGAGCGATCGGGGCTTCTCGACCGCCGCCGCCGCCCGTACCTATACTGAGCACGGAAGTAATGGTTCGGTGGAGCCATAATCTTCGCGGAAGATTTCCCTCGTTTTGGGCCACCGCCTTTATGACACTGGCAAGACCATGCCCGGGCCTTGTCTTGACGATATAAGCATTATACAGCCCGACAAGCAGCCCTCCGACAGCAGGTACCAAAGGCATCAACAGAGCCCAGTAACCTTCGATTAAAAACGAAGTCCCGAAAACCTCGAGCCCCCCGAAAAAAAAATAGCTCAAAAGCTTGATGGCGTCATGAAAAACAACCGCCACGTAACCGGTTGTAACCCCCACAAAAACCGCGACAAAGAGAAAAGGGAAATCCTGGTTCAGATTAAGCTGGAGAAGAATATTGTCAAGCGTCAGCTTGAAATATTTCTGAGAGGTGCCTTTAAAATATCTGCTTCGCCTGAACAGGATATAAAAGAAGGCCCGGAACTTCCTGTTCCAGCTGCCTTTTATTTTTGAGGAACCTTTCATGAATGGGAGTTCAGTGCAAGCGCATGTACACGGCTCGGTGAAAAGGGGAAAAAACAATACTCATACATTAGCCATCCTGCATATTTTTTTATCTTCAACTGCCTTTCAGGTTATCTTTTAATATACCCTTAACTTATTGTTATAACTATGCCTGCAAAAAATACCGAACAGGAAAAAAACCTTAACAAAACAACCGCAAAAAGCACGGCTGGGACAAAAAAGACCGTGAGAAAAACTGTAACCAAAACAACCAAAGGCAAAACAACGCCCAAAAAGGCCCCAAATCTTAACCTGTCACCTGCGGAACGTGAAGAAAACATCAGAACTTCCGCATACTTTCGCTGGGAACAGCGAGGCGAAATTCACGGTTTTGATGTTGAAGACTGGTTACACGCTGAAAAAACAGTGAACAGCTAAAACAGCAACAGTCACGCCTCGGAACCGTTACAAGCCATTCCCGGGAATGGCTTTTCTATTCCAACGCAGGTAATCAACAAAAATGTCTTTTATCAGCAACATCTTCAGCAGTATCAGAATTTTTTTTGCCGGTATCTGGCTGGTTATCAGAATCGTGCTTGAATATTTCGGCATCATCAGCGACGGCAACGACAGAACAACAGGCATCAAAGACATGCGCGAAGAGTATAAAAAAGCCAACTACCGATAATCTCTCAACAGAAAATGCACCAACCGTTCAGACATGGCACCACACCCGGCCATTTGATCATTCCTCATCAATAACCACGGTAAGATCAATAACCTTGCCCGGCTCGGCAAGTGAGTTCACGGCAGGCTTCTGATTAATGACAGTGTACGGAACCAGCAGGGACGAGTATTCATAAGAAACATTGCCGGTATTGAAACCCTTATCAACGATAACCTCCCTTGCCTGCTTAAGAGACATCCCGAGAACATCAGGCACCGAAATCTTCCGGACGGTCTCGATAATTTCTGCTTTCCCTACAATTACTGAAATGGACGAGCCGGATGAGACAACAGTCTTCGGCGCCACAGACTGGCTGAGCACCTTGCCGTCTTCGGCAATGTCATAGACAGATTGAACCTGAACATCTTTCAAAACAATATCAAATCGCTCCAGGATCTGGCGCACTTCATCAAGCGGTCTGCCGTAAAAATCAGGAACAGAAAATTTCGGCTTTTCCCGCTTGTTCAGCACAAGATAAACAGTTCTTCCAGGTTTGACTTCCGAACCTGGAAGAGGGCGCTGGACAATTACGGTATTTGAATCAATGTTACGTATGTAGCGAACGTTATAACTTTTCTTTCCTGTAAGCCCGGCCGATCGTAAAATCCCAAGAGCATCATCATAACTTATTTTCTGTACATCAGGGACAAGCACGCTTTCTCCCTGACGGGTATAGGAGGTCATAACAAACTTGTCCATGACAACAGATGCAACAACAAGCAACACAAGTCCGACAAGAGCTTTTTTCATCATACTACCAGATCCCTCTTAATTCTGACGTTTCATCACAAAATCAACAAGCAGGCAAAGAGACCGTTTGGCATCGTTGTCCTCTATTTTTTCCAGGGCCGCCAACGATCTGGAAGCAAAACCTTCTGCAACCTCGGCAGCATACTCAAGCCCACCTTTGGCTTTGACGAACTCGACAACCTCACGGCTTCTCATTGCCCGTTTCTTCGAACTTTTAAGTATGGACTTGATCTTTTTCTGTTCGGAACGATCGGCGTTACGAAGAGCATAAATAAGAGGAAGCGTTATTTTCTTGTCTCTTATATCAATTCCGAGCTGTTTGCCGGTTTTTTTTGAGTCGCCGGTATAGTCGAGCAAATCGTCGCGGATCTGGAAGGCCAGACCCAGGTACTCTCCGTAGTCTTTCAGAGCCTGAATTTTTTCTTTATCATCGGTAACACTTGCCGCCCCCATAGCACTTGACGTCGAAAGAAGAGAGGCTGTTTTATCTGAAATAACCTTAAGATAATCGGCCTCGGTAATATCAAGGCTTCGGGTTTTCTGGATCTGCAATATTTCACCTTCGCTCATGCGCCGAACGGCATCAGATACCATATGCAGAAAGAGGTAATCCTTGTTGTCGAGTGAAAAGAGCAGGCCTTTCGAAAGCATATAGTCGCCGATAAGCACGGAAATCTTGTTTTTCCACAAAGCATTGATCGAGGGGAGGCCCCTGCGCATTTCAGCACCATCAACAACATCGTCGTGAATAAGCGTGGCGGAATGCAACAGCTCCACCATAATACCTGCCCTGTAGCTCTTTTCCTGAACACCTCCACAGACTTTTGCGCCGAGCATGACAAGCAGGGGACGAATCTGTTTTCCCTGCTGCCTCAGGATGTAACGGACAACCTTGTCAACAAGGCTGTTTTCCGTCTTCAGCGCCTTTTTATATTGCTGTCGAAAAGTTTTCAGCTCTTCTGTTACAGGGAAGGCAACGTCTTGTAAATTCACAGGTCTAAAAGCTTACATACGCCCGAACAATTACCTGGTTGGTTTGAGGCGCACTTGTGTCATCAGTTGACTACCGGTCTGTTAGTATAACAGTTCTGTCTTTCTCTCTGAAATAAAAAGCCGGAAACAGGATGCAAAATTATCTTGCGCAAACACGTCACTTCAAGACCCTGCTCCGTTCATGTAACAATAACGGCAATATTCTGCAGAAATTATGACAAATAAAAGCACAAAATCCCCGGCAAGCATTGTGGTTCTGTCTGCCACCATATCGTCAATGAATAATCACCTCGGACAGCCTGAAGAAGCAGCCACCCGTCACAAGGCATTGATAACACAACCACTGAAGAACAGCTCCAGGGGCTTGTCCATTCTCCGCAATGCCTTATCCATAAAAGGATTACACATAAAAAACAATTTGCTCACGACTGCGATGTTTATTACTATGTTTCGATTCAGTAATATACCAGCATGACGCCTGAAGAGCAGAAGGAATCACGGGACCATTGAAACAGTTCCCGGCAAACAAGCCGTAGTGCAGCATGAGCAGTGAAACAGAATCCTCCAGACCAAAATCACCCGCTTCGCAGCTGATGGATGCTGAGATCCAGGAAAAGGAAGCGGAAAAACGTGAGCTGGTCGAACATGAAAAAAAGGAGGAACTTTCCAACGATGAGGAAATGAATTTCATCGGCCATCTCGATGAACTCCGCAGCCGGCTTATCAGAAGCGGGATAGCGTTGCTTGTGGTAATGGTCCTGTGCGCATTCTTTTCAGACACGCTTGTCAACCAGATTCTGATAGCTCCGTTAAAAAACAGCAGCGATACCATTGTCCTGCAGAACCTGGTACCTTACGGCCAGATATCGCTCTATCTGCAGGTTATCTTTTTTTCAGGCTTTATCCTCGCCTTTCCCTTTTTTGTTCACCAGAT
>JAKSCY010000402.1 GCA_022360355.1 Chlorobiales bacterium | reverse complement strand
GGGCCGCACCATTCCGCCCAGAAATCCACAAGAACCGGAATATCATTACTCTTCTTTACAACGTCTCGACTGAAATCAAACTGATTTTCATGCATAAGCCTTTATTTAAAAAGATTAATACTGACTCTACAACAGTGTTAATTATTCAAAAGTTTTGGACAACAATAACGATCCCGGTCAGGTTTTCTATCTTTTACCGCACAACATGCTCACCATCGAACATCTCGACACCTCTCTGCATGGAACAGTTTTTTGTCTTTCTTCCGACCGCCAGAATTGAATGACAAGATCGTCTTACTAACAATAGTATATTGTAGTGTAACATACCATTGCAGTCCTTGTATACATTACATAAACACTCTGCACGATCAAACGCTGATTTGTCCAAATACGAATTCACTTCACGGGACGTGCAAGTGAAGAGTCTGGTGATCCGAGCAGCTTGACAAAGACAAGTTTGCATAACCGGCTGCCAAAAGTGAAAAAAGCATGTTGTAACTCTGATGAAAAACCTTACCTCGATTGTCTTACAGCTTTTACTGCTATCCACCCCTGTGTTCCTGCTTGCCGAGCAACAAACCGCGCTGAACACCGAGGAGCGTGTCGTTTCCTTGAGTTTCAATGACCCGGCGGATGCTGCATTCACATCAGGGCCAAAAGGGTGTCTCTCTATCCGCATAGATAACATCAGGAACGCCAAGGGGAAAATCGGGATAGCCCTGTTCACCGGTGAAAAAGGTTTTCCGGACAAACCGGAAAAAGCCTTTGCCGTTGCCAGCACTGCAATAAGCGGCACCTCCCAGGAGGTCGTCATCGAAAACATTCCTTACGGCACCTACGCCGTCAGTATTCTCCATGACGAAAACGAGAATAAAAAAATGGACAAAACCTGGATCGGCAAACCTAAAGAAGGATTTGGTGCATCAAACAACCCGAAAATCAGATTCGGCCCTCCTGGTTTCGATGAATCGGGTTTTGATCTCGATTGTGAAGAAATTGCGCTTGATATTTCGATTAATTACTTTTAATGCAAGTCTGCCCTGAAACCGTAACACAACTTTATGCACAATGAAAAATCTGCAGAAACAACCATGAAAACAATCTCCAGAACCGTCACACCACTCATTGTTGCAGGACTTGCCCTGCTTGCCTCCTGCAAGCCTACCGTCAAGGTGGAAGCTCCTGATAAACCGATCACGATCAACATGAATATCAAGATCGATCATGATATACGGGTAAAGCTTGACAAGGATATCGAAAACATACTTGATGAAAGAAAAGACATTTTTTAACAACGGAGATCAGACATGAATATCTCAACACATACATCTGCACATTTGTGCTTTAAAGGAGTTGTACTGTTTATAGCCTTGTTGCTCTCATTGAGTACGACTGTTTTCGCAATCGATCTTCGAACAGCCCTCTCAAAAGGAGTTGCAGGTGAAGTTGACAGCGGCTACCTTGCAATTCCTCCCGGAGCGACAAACGAGGCTCAATCACTTGTAGACTCCGTCAACAATAAACGCCGCACCGTATATTCATCTCTTGCCGAAAAAAACGGCGTTACACCTGAAATTGCAGGAACAGCAACGTTTGAAATGCGTTATCCAGAATTTCCTGCAGGAACCTGGGTAAAGATTCAGGGAAGGTGGATACAAAAGTAAGACCTTCACCGTGAAATGGGTATTGCGCATTTTCTTTACCGCGCTGCTTGTTGTTACCGCTGCAGCAGTAGTTGCATGGTATGCTTTCCCACGGTATGCCCAGTTGCTGATTGACAGGGCCGTTGAAGGGAAAAACATAAGCATACAGGTAGATAATCCTGGTGTGCCGGGCCTCGGCGGCATACCATTTGGCAAACTGGAGATTGTTTTCGATGCTCCGCCGGATTCCTGCTCGAAGGCTCCCGCCAGCTACACGCTTGTTGCCTATAAAGGCTCTCTCACGTGGAAACGGCAAGCCCCGTTAACAACAACAGGATTGATCCCGGAAAGTCTGCATCTCGACCTCGCACTCAAGGCCGACTCCGTCAGCATCGTCCAGGAAACGGCAAGCCTGTCGTTTATTGACAACGGGCCCTCCATGACAGGCAGCCTCAAAGTTCTGAGAAAAAATGGATTTGTCCTGGAGTTTCAACCTGAATCCTTTGACTACGAAATCGAAAACGGCCGTCTCGTCAGTAACAAGCTCATGCTCGAGGGCATATCCTACAAGCTCAGCCTTGACCGTCAGGGCAACTGGTTACAAAAACCGGCTCTTCTCACCGTAGCATCGCTGTATTCAGAAAACGAGCCCGTCCCTCTCTCCAATTTCGAGGCATTGTTCGGCATGGAAAAAGACCCGGAAAACCCTTGCGGGCTGACTTTTGAAGAGTGCTCTGTCGATCTGTTCGACTTCAAGGCAAAAACCCCGAGAATAGAGTACAATCCAGTTACACAAGAAACCGGTTTTACCCTCCTCCTGCAAAGCCTGCCTCTTGAAAAACTGCCGGGGTTCAAAGGAAAGGAACCTGCACGACCTTTCGCCACGGGACAACTGAGCGGAAACATACCCGTTGAGTTCCGTGATTCAACACTCAGAATTCGCAATGCCACCATACGAGCCGATGCCGATACGAAGCTGCTGTATTATTCTCTTGATGGAAAACCCTGGCTTTCCATCGAGGCCGGAACCAGCAACAAAGCATCGGATCTTTTCAGAAACCTTAACGCTGAAATAACCCTCAACAGCGAAGACGAACAGCTTCCGGGCATCGCTCTCAAAAG
This sequence comes from Chlorobiales bacterium, assembly GCA_022360355.1. Lineage (GTDB taxonomy): Bacteria > Bacteroidota > Chlorobiia > Chlorobiales > Chlorobiaceae > Prosthecochloris. Next base: position 17,085 of record JAKSCY010000402.1, on the reverse strand, counting down.
ATTTTCGGCCACATTTCTCGGCGGCTCCCTGAGTTCAGCACCAGCAGTCTATGACCCGACCGGGACAAAAAACTCTTTCACCCTCAAACTCGACAACGTTCACCTTCCTGAACACATTCATTTGCACGGAGATTTCGAGGGATCCATGAATGGAACTATGAGCGGCATCGTCCCGGTAACCGTAAAGAACGGAAAAATATCCATACGCAATGCACGCCTCACATCGAAAGGAAGCGGCTCCATCCTTCACGCTCCTGTGCAGCAGAAAAAAAGCACAAAGCAGAGTATTTTCACCGCTCCCGGAACCGATGCGACCTACGCATTCAGCGAACCTGATTTCAATGTTTCCCGTGACCCTGAAGGCAGGACGAAAATCAATTTCACTCTGCAAAAACTGACACGTAAAACATCCGGGGGGGAACTGCAATTCTCTTCTCCAAAAGGGGTGCTTGATCTCTGGCAGAATAAAAACAACCCGTCCCTTATTTCCCTCTCGGAGTTTTCAGCAGGATTTATGGGCGGTTCGATTGCAATAGATAACGTCGATTATGACATAGGAAAAAAGACGGCTGAAACAGAACTGATTATAAACAACATTCCACTGCAGAAACTGCTTGACCTGCAGGGCATGAAAAAAATCTATGCAACAGGAAGCATTCGGGGAAAAATTCCGATAATCATGAAAGACCAGCTTTTCGAGATTTCCGCAGGAAATATGGATGCCGAACAAACCGGCAAGATCGTTTATTCAACAACCCCCGAAGAACGTGCCGCAGCAAACGAGAGCATGAGACTCACCTATGAAGCCCTGAGCAATTTCCTTTATTCCGAACTGATTTCCTCGATCAGCATGGCGCCGGACGGACAATCCCTTATCCGGCTTGAACTAAAAGGAGTCAATCCCTCATTCCAGGAAGGCCGACCGGTACATCTTAACCTGAATGTCGAGCAAAACCTTCTCGACCTGCTGAGAAGTCTTACCATATCAACAAACATCGAAAAAGCTCTTTTGGAAAAAAGCCTGCAAAAGAAATCGAAGTAAACCGGACAAAATACCGCTATACCAGAGAGAAAATGAACCTGCCGCAACCTTACGGGTGCACCTGTCTTCAAACATGTGCATACATCCATTTCTGACACACTAAAAACGAACGAAAAAAACATTCACCTATGGTGAAAACACACAATGATTTTGCATACATTATACCTCGAGAGCCCCTATAAACAACCTGCCGATTAGCAACATGAAGTGGAAAGAATTACTTTCTGATGAAATTGCATATACTTACGGTATCACCGACCACCTCATCAGCCTTGTCAGGGATGACGAACTCGATTGGAAACCCGAACATGGAAACAACTGGATGAGCATGGGTCAACTGCTCATGCATATGACCGATGCATGCGGCAGCACTTTTAACGGTCTGATCAGCGGCGCCTGGGATATCCGCGAAGAGTTCCCTGTCAATGAACTGGAAATGCAGCGGATCTTCCCGTCAGCGAACATGCTGCCCTCGGTTGACAGCACCACCGATGCCCGGAAACTACTTGCCAATGACAGAAAACTCGCCCTGAAAAGCCTGAAAAAATGCACCGAAGCGGATCTTTCCGGAAAATATGCTCCCGCTCCCTGGACAAGAACCCCCATGATACTCGGTCAGCGCCTCTTGCACATGGTATACCACCTGAACCAGCACAAAGGACAGTTGTTTTACTATCTGAAAATGACAGGCAGGTCCGTCAGTACCTGTGACCTTTACGGTATGAGTTGCAACGTTTACCCAGGCAAGCATATACAGGATAAGGAGAAAAACCCTTCTTCGACCTGAACCTTTTCAAAAAACACCCTCCATGGCTTCTTGTCGGGTGGATCGGTATGCATACGCTATTTCATCACCTTGACCCGCATGTCATCTTCAAGATCGTTGGTTGGATGTATCACAACCACATCACCTTCCTCGAGACCACCGAGAACTTCGGCATAGTAAGTCCCCCGTTTTCCAATTGTTATCGGTTGTCTTACTGCCTTACCGTTTCTGATCTCAAAAACATTCCACCCCTGGTCGCCCCGAAAAATACTGCTGACAGGCACCTGCAAAACACCTTCGCCTTGCCACAGTATAATCTTTGCCTGTATACGGTAGTTGTCACCAAGCCTTGATTCCGGCTCTTCCAGATCAACAATGATGTTGACCCGCTTCTCCTCTATACCCAATGCGGAAATTTTGGTAAACGCTGCCGGTTCGACAGTCCGAACAACACCGGAAAGCACCGTACCTCCTCCCCACTCCTCTACCTGCACCCTCATATCAGGCTCCACCTTGACAGCATCCGAAGAAAGTACGTCAATTACAAGTTCTATATCTTCAGGATTACCCATTTCAACAAGCGGAGTCCCTGCAGAAACAACACGCTCACTTTTTTCAAACACTCTCAGCACCCTGCCGCTGTCGGGTGCAAAAACATTAACGGTGTTGCCGCTTTCCGATTGACCGATCATCGAAAGGGCAGCCTCAAAGTCATAGCGCGCCGACTCCACGTTGAGCAGCGAGGCCTGATGCTGCTTTTGAAGAACCTGCCAGGCTGTTTTCACCTCTTCGAAAGTCTCTGCAGCAACAGCCCCTTTCCCGTAGAGATTTTTGTAGCGGTTGTATTTTCTGGCCGCCTGATCCAGGTCAACCTGGACCTGCCTTTCACTTGCACGGGCAGCTTCAAGTACTGCCTCTGCCGAACGGGATCTTGCCTCGGCCTCTTCAAACTCGCGGGTATTGAGCGGAGGCGGCGTCACACGGGCGACAACACTGTTTTTTTGCACAAAATCACCCTCTTCAAGTGTAATGCGCTCCACTCTGCCGTTCACCGGGGCAGCCACAGTAAAGCTGTCGCGCACTCTTGTCATACCCTCGCCGTCAAGGGTTACGGTCAGTTCCCCCTTCCGGATGGACTCGGCATCAACCTGCAGCGGCGAAGGCTTCATCACAAACAACAGGATCGCCACGACAACCAGTCCAGAAATGGCTGTAATACGCTGTGTTTTTGAAAATTTCATTCTCCTTTTCATTAAAGCAATTATTGAAAAACCCCCACTTGGAATCCCGCTTCTGCTATCAAGCTAACCGGGCACCATAAAACCTAACACTTAGCACATAACCTTCTCCTCTCATTGCTCAGCACCTTCTACTTGACGACTTTGTCCCCTGTTTCTTTTTCTGATTTTTTCCTTTTACCCTTTGACTTTTGCCCTTTGACTTAACAACCTACTCCCTGGTTTTCAAAACCGCTATCAGATCGAGCCGGTTCAACCGGAAGTGCACCATAAGACCTGAAAAAACAGCTACAACAACGATAACAATCAGCGCGAAAACAAAGTTGAAACTGCTGAAAACAACAGGCATGCGGTAAAGCTCTGAACTCAGCCCCAAAGCAAGGAGAACCGAAAGCCCGATACCGATAAGAAACCCAACCGGAATAGCAATCGCTGTGAGAATAGCCTGCTCGCCAAGGAGTATAATCGCGATCTCCCGTCTGGTCAATCCCAACACGCGAAGGCTTGACAATTCCCTTGCCCTCTCCGACAGCGAAATCCTCGCCCCGTTGTAGACCACTGCAAAAGCCAGAATGCTCGCAAAGGTAGTGAGAATAACCGTCGATGTCGTCGTACTCTGAGCAATCAATTCCTCAAAACTCTCCTGCATCGCTTTCAGCATCGATGTTCCGGCAACACCGGGCATTTCCTTGAAATCCGCAAAGAGTTTTTCAGACTCGGCATCATCGACTCTCAGATACGCGGCCGTCACAATGCCAGCCTCGTGTGTGAGGAGATCAAGATTCTCGATACGCATATATGCCGATAAACCGAGGAGTTCGTCAATTGTCCCTCCGACAGGGACCTTCACGGTACGCCGCTTTCCCTGGAGAAACTCTACTGTCATAGTATCGCCCGGTGATACTCCGAGAACGTTTGCCAAAGTAGTTGAAAGAAGAAGACCCTTTTCAGGAAGCTTCATTTGACGATTATGCGCATCGACCAGACGTTTCAAGCCATCGGCAGTCTTCAGGCCGGTTATCGACTGACGGCGTGAGCGGTGTTGATATACCAGTCTTGCCGGTTCCTCCCTATAAAATTCCTGTTCAAGCACTCCTTCCAGGGATGAGAGTTCGTATTGAAGGGAGCGAGGTCTCGATTCATTGAAAATAACCGTCAGATCCTCACGATGCTTTTCATTGAATTCTACAAGAATAAGATGGTTGATCGCATCATAACTGTAGCGACCCGCGATCAGTATGGCTACGGCAAAAGCGATCATAAGCACTGAAAGAGCGGCCTTCCATCTCCGCCTCTCAAGATTCCTGATGATGATACGTATCGACACGGGAACTTTTTTCTGAAACTCCTTGCGATCAAGAAAACCCGCCTTGTAAACAACCGGCGCTTCCGGACGCATCGCTTCGGCGGGCGGTAGCGAAACAGCATGACTTACCGCGCTGAGAGAACCAACAAGAGCGGCACCCGCACTCAGAAGAACCGATAGTGCAACTTCCTCAAATCGAAAATAGTAGATCAGTTCCGCAAAATGATAGAACCCCTCATAAACCCCGGTTAAACCAAGACCGAGCCAGGCACCGATCGCCGTACCTGCGACTGCACCAATCACTACCGGAACCATCGCGAAACCAAGATAGTGCAACCCGACCTCCTCATTGGTGTACCCCATGGCCTTCATCACGGCAATCTGATCTCTCTGGGTAGTGACAAGCCTTTTCAGGACAATATTGAGCAAAAAAACAGCAACCCCGAGAAAGATAGTCGGCAATACGGTTATCTGCATTCCCGCCTGCTTGATTTCATCGGAAATGAAACGGTCGGAAAGCTGCTCACTCCGGCCATACGCCCCCAGAGAGCCATAACGCCTGAACATGTCATCCAACCTTCGGATAACATCTTTTTCCGAAGCACCATGGGCAAGCGTGAGCGATAGATCGTTGAATGCACTTGTCATGTCAAGCGCCGATTCAAGAGCCTTTCGGCTCATCCAGAAGACGCCGAAACGCCGGTTATCAGGGAAAAATGCTCCGGGTTGAACCTCATAGATGTATTCGGGTGAAAGTCCTTTACCAACGATAACCAACTCTTTCCAGCGCCCGTTGATTACCGCTCCCACACGATCACCGATCTGAAGACCGTTTGCATCCATAAAAGTTTCACTCGCAATGACCTCTTCAGGATGGCCAGCCTCGATATAACGGCCCTCACGAAGAAATACGTCGTTGAGAACCGGCCGTTTCCTGTCCGGCATCGATACCAGCCTTCCGCTTGCCGGTTCGTTCAGGCCCGGCACATCAAGAGTTACGTCAGCAACAATACGAGACCTGACTGCTGCGACCCCGCGAATATTCCTTACACTTTCCAGCATGGCCTCAGGCGCACGTTTCGCCTGCATGAAAACATCGGCAAAACGGTAATCGCTGTAATAGCGATCCTTGGTGGTCCTCAAAGAGTACTCGACGCTGCTCATCGAAACAAACACCGATATGCCGCAGGCGACAACCGCCGCCACGGCAATCATCTGGCCTTTCATGCGCAGCAGTTCACGCAGGAGTTTGCGGTTAAGCTGTTTCATGTTTTCTTACCAGCTCAGTTCCGAAGGAGAGAGTTTCCTTGCATTCCGTTCTATCTCGGTTATTTCTCCGCTCCGCATGTGGATCACCCTGTCCGCCATGGCAGCAATGGAAACATTATGCGTGATCACCAGTGTCGTTGTACCCAGTTCCTGGTTTACTTTGCGGATTACCTCGAGAACGAGTTTTCCGGTCTCGTAATCAAGTGCACCGGTAGGTTCATCGCAAAGCAGCAGTTCCGGACGTTTGGCGACAGCTCGGGCTATTGCGACCCGCTGCTGTTCCCCTCCCGAAAGCTGCGAAGGAAAATGGTTCATGCGGTCACCGAGGCTGACAAGCGTCAATGCTTCCTGGGCCGACATGGGATTCGACGATATTTCCGTCACGAGCTGCACGTTTTCAAGCGCGGTGAGGCTGGAAATGAGATTATAGAACTGGAAAACAAAACCTATGGATTCCCTTCGGTAAACGGTCAGTTCGTCCTCGGTCACGGCAGTCATTTCCTTGGAGCGAAAATACATCCGGCCTTTGGATGGAACATCGAGCCCTCCTATAATATTCAGCAGTGTAGATTTTCCGCTCCCGGAAGTCCCAAGCAAAACAACAAGCTCACCTTCATAAAAATCAGCCGAAACGTGCCTCAAGGCTTCGACCTTTACTTCACCCATGGTGTAGATCTTGCTGACATTGTCTACACGGAGTACAGGCTCATGCGTACTGTTCCTGTTATATCCCATAAAAATAACGAGCTTTGTCTATCGTCGGCCGCAACTATGTCGTACCTTTTACAAGCAGCACAATGCCTTTTTCAAAGCAGTTCCATACCTCGTTGTCGTTTCCGATTCCAGGAACCATGACGAGTTGCAGCCCAAAACCATCCAAAAGCCAGGTTATCAGGAATGCAAGGTCTTCTGCAGAAAGTTCGGGCTCGATAACATTGCGCTCTTTCATTGCTTCAATCCCTTTTTGAAGGGAATTCCGGAACTCCATATACAGAGAACTCATTTCCTTCATGACCGTTTCACTTTGCCGTGAAACTGAAATGCCCTCCATGAAGAGCGTGAAAAACTCTCTTTTATTATCGTAAATCTCCCTGAAAACCGAGGTTAGACTGGCAGCAAAATGTTCAGTTGAAAGGCTTTGCTTGAGAATATCCCCGAGAAGCCTGCCGGTTGTCCCCATGTTGTCCTGAAGAACCCTGGCAAGCATATCTTCCTTGTTCCTGAAATAATAATGAAGCAGCCCTCTGCTGACCCCTGCCTCTGCCGCAACACGGGATATTGTCGTACCTGCATACCCATGCTGGGAAAGAACTTGCTTAGCGGCTGCAAGAATAAGAGATGTTTTATCCTGTTCTCCGGTGTTCCCCTTTCCCGGAAATTTGCTTACACCTGAAAAGGTTGTTTGATTTTTCACGGCATCAAAACAGGAATTTATCATATTGGCTGGACGTCCATTCAAACGCTCAGTATATTCATTTATACTTCAAACGCCAAGAAACAAACAAAAAAATTCCGTAATACCTCCCGAGGGCTCTTGTTTAACCTTTTACAAAAGTCCTGTACATTGTCAGGAAAGGACAACAACGAAAACGATGAACTTCGATGCGCTCCAGGCACAATCAACCCGCTGCTTTTTAAAAAGCAGACGTGAAACATCATAGAGGTCGTGTGTTCGTAATTGATGCCCTGATCCCCAAAAACCATGAGCATTATCCTGCCAAAAGAGCTGAAACATCCCAGAGTACTGCTTCAGTCGGCTCTCATTTTTCTTCCGCTGATGGCCGTCGTGGTCCTGATGAGTCTTCATGTCTACAGGAGTGAACAGTCACGCAACATGAAAGAAATAAGGGAAGCTGCTCAAAAAAACATGATAGACAAGCAGCAATGCCTGACAAAAAAGATTGAAGACACCATCCAGGACCTGCATTTCATCGCTTCCCTCCCCGAAGCTCCCAATGCTCTCGAAAATCCCCGCGGAACAGCCGCTGAAAGAGTAAACAAAACCCTTATATCACTCAGTAATGCAAAAACAATTTATGATCAGCTCCGTTATCTCGATACCAGTGGAAAAGAGGTGCTCCGTATCAACTATGACTCGTTAAAAGGGGCCTATCCGGTAGCGGAATCACAACTTCAGGAAAAAAAACATCGATATTATTTTCCGGCAGCCCAGCAGTTGGAAGCCAACGATGTATATATCTCTCCTTTCGACCTGAATATCGAGCATCAAGAAATCGAGTGGCCGCATAAGCCGACTCTCCGTTTTGCCAGATCGGTCTTTGACCGTTACGGAGAGAAATGCGGTATTGCCGTTATCAACTTCCGGGGTCAGCTGCTTTTCGATACTCTTGGCCTTCATCGCACCGTCCGGCATGAGAAACTGATGCTGCTGAATGATGAAGGATTCTATCTGACCGGTGCCCCGGACGAGAACAACTGGGGCTTCATGTTTCCCGGGACGGAAAAGGCCACCACTTTTGCAGCCCACTTCTCCGACGAATGGACACGCATCAGTGACACCGCTGAAGGCCAGTTTCACACAAAAAGCGGACTTTTCACGTTCAAAAAAATTTATCCCCTGCCGAGCAACTCTTCCACCGGCTCGAATAATTTTTACTGGTACATGGTATCCCTTGTCCCGGAAAACAGGCTTATGACAATTGTTCCCGCCAAACTTGACTACATAACACTCACCATTCTTACCGGCCTGATTCTTTTCACGGGAACCCTGGCACTGACCACAAGAATCGAGCGCAGCCGCCAGTCACGTAAAGATCTTGAAAAACTGGCGGCTGAAATACAGGCCTTTTATGATCACTCCCCTACATTGATCGCCATCTTTTCACCTGACGGAGAATACCTGATGGTCAACAAGGCAACATCCGAGTTTCTCGGAATGCCCGCAGAGGAAATCGTCGGGAAGAGTTTTGCCGACCTGCTGCTTCCTGAACTCGTCAAGGTATTTATGGAACGAACAGGGAAGGTCATCGAGACAAACACCCCGATCACAGTAAGAGACCATATTACAATCAGCAACCGCGCAAGGTACTTTCATAGCGTCATCTTCCCTATCAGCTCCGAAAACAGCCGTCCATCGATGCTCGGAGCATCGAGTGTCGATATCACCGAACAGATTCTTTACCAGAATGTCCTGAAAGAGAACGAAGCCCGTTTCCGGTCTCTTTTCGAAGAATCCCCCGATGCCATTTTTCTTGCTGATGCATCAAGCGGCATCATCACACGAGCAAACGAGAAAGCATCGACACTGACCGGCTTGACCAGGGATGAGCTGGCCGGAAAACATTTCACCTCATTGCACCCCGAAGATCAACAGGAAATCATCGTAAAATCCTTCAGGGAGAACGAAACGGAGTCTCGGAAATCCGTAACAAGTATACCGATGGAATCTTTCGTTCAGCACAAAGACGGCCGCAAAATACCCGTTGAGATCATCAGCCACAAAATGAGGCTCGACAACCGGGATATCATATACAGCATTTTCCGTGACATCACTATCCGAAAAAAAACAGAATCAGAATTGCAGGAAAAAACCATCATGCTGGAAACCGTCACCGAATCGGTTCCTGCATATATCTACATGAAAAACAGAGATCTTCGCTATACCTTTACCAACCGCTATGGACTTGAACAGCACGACCATCTTTCGCCTGAACAGTTGACGGGAAAAAACGATTACGACATCTTTCCTGAAGCAATAGCCAACCATTATCGTTCTACCGACAAAACGGTTATGGAAACCGGACAGCCGCTCATGAACATGGAGGAAGAGGTTGTTTTACCGAACGGCACGTGTGTTCCTGTTCTCACCAATAAGTTCCCCCTGTTCAATAAACAGGGGGAAATCGAAGGCGTTATCGGTATTTCAATGGACCGCTCGGAGCAGAAAACAGCGGAAGAACGAAACAGGAAGCTTGAAAATCAGCTTCGCAACAGCCATAAACTCGAAACCCTCGGAACACTTTCAGGCGGTATTGCCCATGATTTCAACAACATCCTGACCCCGATCATCGGGTTTACCGAAATAGCGATCGATACCCTGCCTCCGGACAGTGACACCGTTCAGGATCTGCAAGTCGTTCTGAAAGCCGCAAAACGAGCCAAAAAACTCGTCCAGCAGATACTGACTTTCAGCAGACAAGAACCGCAAAACCTCCTAGCACAGCAACTGCAGCCCCTTATCAGAGAATCCATGGATTTCCTTAGACACTCCATTCCCTCCACTGTCAGGACCGAGCAAATCATCGAGGAATTCGACGATACGGTCATGTGCGATGCATTTCAGGTTCAGCAGGTTGTCATGAACCTCTGCACCAATGCCTCACAGGCAATGGAAACAGAACCAAAAACACTCACTGTCGAGCTTGGAAAAATAACTATCGACAGCCTCATGGCCGCCAGCCACAAAAACCTCAAAGAAAACCAGTCCTACGCAAGGATTACTGTTCATGATACCGGCAAAGGTATGGAAAAGGAGGAAATAGACAGAATGTTCGATCCATTCTATACAACCAAAGGGGTCGGCAAGGGAACAGGACTGGGGCTTTCGGTCGTCTATGGAATAGTCCGGGGACACGATGGTGAGATAACGGTCGAAAGTACGCAAGGCCAAGGGACCTCGGTTTCAGTTTTTCTGCCCCTAATGACAAAACAACAACAGCAAAAAACCGATAGCAATGAAACAGATTCTGGTCATTGACGATGAGCCCGATATCCTCAAGTTGATCAGCAAAATCCTCGAAAAGGCAGGATACAGGGTAATGACTGCAGAAAACGGCAGACTTGCGGACAAACTATTCAATGAACACCCGTTCGACCTTGTCATTACCGACATCATCATGCCGCAGAAAGAGGGGCTGGAGATCATTCTTCAGCTTAGGGAGAACAGCCCCGACACCAAAATCCTCGCCATATCAGGAGGCGGCAAAATCGAACGTGCCGGATACCTCGATGCTGCCCGGGCAATAGGTGCACACGCCATCGTGAAGAAACCATTCGAAATAAGCCATCTGCTGGACAAGGTCGAACAGCTTTTGAACTCGTAAGGCCATATCTGCCGGTAACAAAACCTGAGCCCTGCTCATTCTTCCGGCCTTGCAGAGTACAGCAAAAGGTCGCTCCAGTCTACCTTCCCGATGCATGACGGGCACGGGAGCTTTTCTTGTACATTAACGAAGCAAGCACCTTTTCTGTTACAAGTTATGATTCACAAGAGACTATCCAAGATGGAACGAACAGGACAACTCTTTACGTTATCACAACAACAACAAGCACAACAGATAGCCCAACTTGGCTTGTAATAAGGGCACCTCTATTAATTTGTTGCGCGCCCCGAATACTTCGTTGGGCGGATAGAAAGGGGTTTCTGCGTTCCGTCCGCCTTGTCTTCAGGTCGCTCACGACAATTAAGAGAGGTGCCCATAAAAATGCTGCGATGAACATTGACGCATTCTACACATGGTTTATGGGACTTGGCACCCAATACGGCGTCAATCCCCTGATTTTCGGTGCAATTTATGTTGGCGCAATACCTTTTTTTACCCTCTCTCTCGCATGGCTTGTCAAGAACCTGAAGCAGAAAAAACCTTTTGTACTACCGGCACTGTTCACAGGGTTCTTTTTCATTTCAGCTTATCTCTACCTCATCATTGCGGGCAGGAACGTACCTTTCTGGGTATATCTTTTTATTGTTGCGCTGGTTGGTTTCGGGACGTGGTCAACGATCCGAAAAATCAGAAAACGGGTTTCACAAACGGAGGAAAACACATGAACTTCGATTATGACGTTATCGTTATCGGTGGTGGTGCAGCCGGCTTGACTGCGGCAGGCGTTTCTGCCTCCTTGGGAGCGAAAACCGCAATGATCGAGGAAAAGAAACTGGGGGGCGACTGTACCTGGTACGGCTGCATACCCAGCAAAACACTCCTGAAATCCGCGAAGGTCGCGCAAACCATTCGTGAAGCCCAAAAATACGGCATCAGAACGGGCGACCTGACTGTCGATTTCGAAGCCGTCATGAAACGGGTTAATACCATTCAGCAGGATGTTTACCGGGAAGCCGATGCTCCGGAGATATACGAAAAGATGGGCATAACTGTCATTGGAGGTCTGGGCAGTTTCGCCGATGAACATACAGTGACTATCACAAAAAAAGGCATGGAGCCGCAAAACCTTCGCGCTAAAAACATGGTGATAGCAACGGGCAGCAGACCGGTCATCCCACCTGTTGAAGGACTCGATACGGTGCCGTTTCTGACAAACGAAACAATTTTCTCCCTGAAAAAACAGCCGAAAAAACTTCTGGTTATAGGCGCAGGCCCAATTGGAACAGAAATGGGCCAGGCATTCACAAGGCTGGGCTCCGACGTTACCGTTTTTGATTTCGGCGAACGGATTCTCTCCAAAGACCACCCCGAGCTGACCTCTATCCTTCAGGATGTTCTTGCCGGTGAAGGCATTGCCTTCAGACTGAACACCGCCGTCAAAAAAGTAGAGAAAAAAAACAACAGCATAGTGGTGACGGCTGAAGACAGAAAAACCGGTGATTCGTTCACTGTCGAGGGGGATGCTCTTCTCGTCGCATCCGGCAGACAGGCAAATATAGAAACTCTCAACCTCGATGCGGCAGGCGTAGATACGCACAAACGGGGGATCATCGTCAATGAAAGCTGCCAGACCTCACGCCACCACATCTATGCATGCGGAGATGTTGCAGGAGGCATGCAGTTTACCCATATGGCCGAACATATGGCCAAAGTAGCTGCAAGTAAAATGCTGACTCATCTACCCATGAAAACCGATGACCGGCATGTCCCGTGGTGCACGTATACTGAGCCTGAGATCGCCCATGTTGGTGAAACCGAAGAGGAATTGAAAAGGAGAAACGCAGGATATGAACTCTACCGCTTTCCTTTCAGCAGAATCGACAGGGCTATCACAGAAAGCGAAACAGAAGGCTGGATAAGGATCTATGCTGCCGGTTTTGACGGGAAAATCTTTGGCGCCGATATCCTGGGTGTTCATGCCGGAGACCTGATCAGTGAACTCGCTCTGGCGATGCGCAACGGAGTAACACTTCGCCAGATGTCCGATACCATTCATCCTTACCCGTCTTATGCACTTGGAAACCGGAGGGCTGCCGACCAGTGGTATGTTCGCAAACAGTCGGGAACACTTGTCGGACTCCTTCAGTTTTTCTTCGGGTATCAGGGAAAAATGCCGGATACCAGCGACCCGGACAGAATCGTTTAGGCACCTTGAATGGTTACGGACTTTCAACAATCGGTAATTTCGCATGGAACCATCCTTTTTTGCACTGTTTGTCATCATCTTTATCGCCGGATTTGTAGCCGGAAACCTGTTTTTCAGAACTTTCCGGCCAACGAGTGATGATGAAACTGAAACAGTAGTGCGCGTAGGTTTGTCGAACGTGAGCGGGCGCGGCGTTTTTGCAGCCCGTAACATAAAAAACGGAGCTATCGTTGAACGCTGTCCAGTACTTGAGCTGGATGAAAAAGACATCGGTGGAGAACTCTTGAACTATGTCTTCTACGGGGACAACGAGAGCCAGAGGCTGGTAGCTATGGGAAACGGCATGCTGTTTAACCACTCATCTTTTCCGAATGTCGCATATTATCTTGAAGCAACACCGCTCGGCCCTGAACTGGTAATCTACGCCTTGAGAGATTTACGAAAAGGTGAGGAGCTGTTCTATACCTACGGTGATGAGTGGTGGGCGACCAGAAACCTCCAGGCGATCTCGTAAAAGCACACAGAAATCCGCAACGCTTCACTCCTCAAGATCAATGTGTTTTTGTGAGCACCACTCCCTTAGCACCCTTTCGACTTTTTCAGCCTTATAATCATTCCAGTCCTGAAGCAGGCCACGGCTTTCCAGCATATCCCTCAACAGCCTGCCGGCGGTCTCTTCATCCGCAAAAAAATCACGTACTGCAGCGTACTGCTCCGGAAGCCGTTCGTCAATAAAATCGAAGGCAAGTTCCCTCCCGAGATTCAGGGTGTCGCAGTGAGGGATGATCTCAAAGTTCGAGGAGTGAACATCCCGTCCTCTGGTTTCATCGAGACCGAGCACTTCAGAATAGTAATAAATTTCACCCTCATCCCTGCTTGCATACGCTACATTATCTCCCTGGTCCCGGGAACTGACAAAATCGAAAGCCATCCGGATTTCTGAATATTTTAACTTCATAAAGTTTACATCTTATTTGATTTCCTCAACTATAACGCCCATGTTGAATATGAGTACCATGTTGCCGTCATGGGCAAATTTGATTTTGTTCCCGTAGTCAGTCGGCTCGATATCAATCTTTCCTTCGTAGGTCCTGACCGGTTCACCGGAAGCCGAATACACCGTCACTTTTCGCTCCAGACCGACCCATTTCGACTGAAAATCCTTAACACCGCGCTGGAATTTCTGTGAGCAGCCGCCAAACAAAACAGCAGCCAGCAGCAAAAAAACCGGAAAAGCTTTCTTCATAATGCTCCTTTTCGTTACAAGCGTTCCTGTAATATACTTCTCATGCTCTGTCCGTTCAGTTCTACGGGGTTGCTCTTGCTGCGCGTTCGGCTGACTATCACATCAATATCGTTTTCCACAATACCGAAATCGCCGAGCCGCGGGAACTTCAGCTCTTTCTGTAATGCATCAAGTTTCTCCAGCAACGCAGTGCTGGCCTCGTAATCATCCAGAGAGGAATCCGCACACATCAACCTTCCTGCTGCAGCATACTTAGCAAGAAAAGGCTTCGCACAGTCTCCGTTTTCACGAAGCAGCGATATATTCTCTCTGGTCGCCGGGTAAAGCAGGGTTGCACAGAGCACTCCATGAGGAATATCGACATATCCTCCAACAGAGGATGCAAACCCGTGAACGATCCCCAGACCGGCGTTTGCAAGAGCAATACCTGACATAAAAGCTGCATATGCCATTCCGCTTCGGGCTTCGAGCTCTTTTGTTCCGGTTTTGCAGACCGGGATAAACGAACGGGAAAAATGCTCGATACCGCTCAGGGCAATCGCATCGGTATAGTGAGATGCATATGGCGAAACAAGAGCTTCAAGTAACTGTGTAAAAGCATCCATGCCGGAAGCAGCCGTAAGCCCGGCTGGCATGCTGAGCATCAGTTCCGGATCGATAAGGGCAATTTCCGGTATAAATGCATGGTGACGGAGAGAACGCTTGTAACCGTCCTTTCCCACTTTGCTGATAACTGCATTATTGGTAGTCTCGCTTCCGGTCCCCGAGGTTGTAGGCACTGCAATAAAAGGGACCTTCAAACCGTCATGCGCCTTGAATTCCGGCTGCCCCTCAATGTAGCGTTCGACCGGCTCTTTTTTCAGAAGCATTGCCGATATCGCCTTACCGGCATCAAGTGCACTACCGCCCCCTACAGCAACAACAATCTGTATCCCCGCACCTCCATACTCAGTGACAGCACGGTCAACAAGATCGGCAGACGGCTCGCCCTCGACTGTGTAGTGCTGATAGTGAAGAAATTCCGCTTTCATTCGATCAGCGAAGCGAGAAAGACTCCCTGAACGCCTCAATGTCCCCGCACCTGTCACCAGGAGCACATTGCTGCCGAACTCATGGATCAGATCAGGAAGATCGTGAAGCTTTCCAGGCCCAAAGAAAACACGAGGCTGGCGAAGAAGCGAAAAACCGGAACTATCCATTATCAATCATCTTGGTTTGGTTGCACCGCAGATAATAAGCAAAACAGCTTCTTCAACTGCAACCACTTTTCGATGTCGCCCCTAAAGTATCGGCTTTTCGCTCCATACTACCTCACCCGAAAGATCGATGTAAGCCTCTACACCTTTCAGCCGAACCTTTGCCAGCCCCTTGTAAAAACTGTCAGCCTGGCTGAAACGCGGTTCGATAACAATTACACCGGATGTATCGACGTACCCCCATTTTGTTGTTTTCCTGACAGGCGCCAATCCACAACAGAAAGGCTTCACCTCCCTGTATTGCAGAGGCAAAACCTCATTACCGTTTTTATCTATAAAACCCCACTTCTTCCTCAATGCCACCCGCGCGAAGCCGCCAGAATAATTTTCGGCACTATCGTAAAGACAATCAACAACCCTTGTACCGGCAGTATCGATATATCCCCATTTCCCATCACATTTAACCCTGGCACGTTTTTCTATAAAACTCCAGGCCTCCTCGTACCGGGGCTTGATAACCATCGCACCTGTTGTATCGATAAATCCCCATCTGCCGTCCACTTTTACTTTTGCCCTGCTGCCCCAAAAACTGTCAGCCTCTTCATACACCGGCGGAACAACAAATTGATTCGCCTTGTTGATATATCCCCATTTTCCGTCCTTCCTGACCAGCCCCAACCCGTGAGCAAAAAAATAACCGAGCTCGTATTCCGGTTCGATAACCATGCGGCCGGTTGTATCTATAGCACCATATTTACCGTCAATCATCACGAAAGCAAGCCCTTCGGAGAAATGGTAACCGAAATCATATGCACGGTTTCCGACCTGTGTACCGTCCTTTCCTATATATATCTGCTTTCCGTTTACATGAACCCTTGCAAACCCCTTTTTGAACGGGGTTACCTTCGAATAGTCAGGATTGATAACATAGCTGCCCGCCGAGTCTATATACCCCCATTTGTTACCAACCCTGACAGGAGCAAGACCATCACGAAAAATATAGGCAATGTCATAACGAGGCTCGATAACCAGTGCACCGTTCGGATCGATGTAACCGAACTTGCCGCCTTTGTAGGCAACCTGAAGGGATTCGGCGGGAGCAACCCGCCCTACACCCTCCTCCCCGGAACCCGTCCCTGCGGAATCAGGGGTACAGCCGCTTGCGAAAAACAGCAGAAAAAACGCTACAAACCGGTAATACATGTACCTACTGTCCCGCTCTTCTTCTTCTCCCTGCGCCACACCCTCCTTTTCTCATCATTGCCGCTCCACATTCAGAGCACTTCATACTGCGGCACGGAACACCCGGACGATGCTCCTCCTCATATCCACATTTCGGGCACATACACAGCTCTTTTTCCGTTTCCCCGATCTCTTCGCTTTTCATAAACACACCTCCGTCAAATACAATTGATTTTCCATAGACAACAGCTTCGGCAACCTTCTTATGCGCCGAATCGAGAATGCGCCCGAAAGTCTGCCGTGAAACATCCATTTTTTCCGCTGCCGCAGACTGATAGAGCCCCTCAAGATCAGCCAAACGGATTGCTTCAAGTTCGTCAACGGTAACAACAACCTCCTCAAGTTGACCTCTCGGAATCCCCTGAGGCTTGAAACAGCGGACCTTTGGAGTACCTTTTACCCGTCGGCAGCTCTTAGGCCGCCCTGCACGATTACGATTCATGCTTAATTATAAGCATATGCCATTATTCATACAAAGGCGGAATATTTTTTATGGCCTGACCGCTGGACG
>JAKSCY010000571.1 GCA_022360355.1 Chlorobiales bacterium | reverse complement strand
CCGAGGTTGTGGAGATTGAAAAAGAGGCTCTCAGCTCCTTCCGTGAGCTGCAGGCGTTTTGCGACTTTTTGCAGAACAGACTCGTTCAGCCCTTTGAGTTTGTTGACGCGCCTTTGCAGGCTGACGGTGAAATCAATTTCACCGCGCATGGCCTGCTTTGTAATTGCAGCTACCTCTTCTCCCGCCCCGGCTTCCAGGGCCAGTTCGTCGATTACTTCCGAAGTGATAAGTGTTGAATCCATATCAAATACAACAAGTCTCCGGTTCCGCCGGTAGATGTTATCCTCCTGGAATGCAATGTCGATACCGAGGTCGTCGGTGATGGCAAGCATCTGCTCACGAAAACGGTTCTCGTTCTTCAATGCGCCTCTTACAGAGAACTCGACACATGCCTTTGTGTTTTCAGCAAGACGTTTTTCCAGGGGAAGTCTTCCGGAGAGCCTTGTGATCGTATCGATGTTCAGGTTGTGTTGCGCGACTGTCGAGGTGACGCGTGCTATCTGTTCGGCCTTGATTTCCCTTGCAAGCAGTGTAAGCAGGTATCGGGGTTTGCCCTGCTCGCCAACCCATTTTTTATACTCTTTGTCGGAGATCGGTGTAAAAGAGATCTGCAGCCCGAGCGTGTGGACGGTAAAAAGCAGGTCTTTCAGCACAGGTGCTGATTTGAATTCACTGGGGACTTCAACCAGCATGCCGAGTGAGAGCTGGTTATGAATGACCTCCTGCCCTATGTCGAGAACAGTGATGTTGTATCTCGCAAGAATTGACGAAAGGTTTGCGGTCAGGCCTGTTTTATCAGGGCCGGATATGTTGAGCAGCAACAGTTCTCTCATGTGGTTTATTCCCATTCAATGGTTGCGGGCGGTTTGGATGAGATGTCGTAGGCTACCCTGTTGATCCCGCGAACCTCGTTGATGATGCGGTTTGAAACATGCGAAAGAAACTCGTGGGGCAGATGTGCCCAGTCTGCAGTCATGCCATCGGAGGACTCAACGGCGCGGAGAGCGAGAACATTTTCATAGGTACGTTTATCTCCCATGACACCGACAGACTGAACTGGAAGCAGAACGGAAAAAGCCTGCCATACGTGGTGATAGTGGTTCCGGGACTTCAGCTCTTCCAGGAAAATTTCATCCGCGTCCCTCAAAATGTCGAGACGGCTCTTATTGACCGATCCAAGGACGCGTACTGCCAGACCGGGTCCGGGGAACGGATGGCGCATGAGTATATCTTCGGCGATACCAAGCTCTCGTCCGACGGCGCGAACCTCATCCTTGAAAAGTTCGCGCAACGGCTCGATGAGCTTGAGTTTCATACGTTTAGGCAGACCGCCGACGTTATGGTGTGACTTGATGGTTTCGGAAGGTCCTTTGACGCTCACGCTTTCAATAACGTCAGGATAAAGTGTTCCCTGGACAAGAAACTTCTCTTCGTGGACCTGCTCTTCAAAAATGTGTATAAACGTCCGGCCGATTATTTTTCGTTTCTTTTCCGGTGAGGCAACATTTTTCAGGCGTTTGAGAAAGATATTTTCGGCATCGACCAGATTAATATCCAGGCCAAGCGGTTTGAGTGCTTTCATAACCTTCTGCGCCTCATTTTTTCTCAGGAGTCCGTTGTCGACAAAGACACAGTGCAGCTGTTTACCGATAGCCTTGCTGACGAGAACTGCGGCAACAGTGGAGTCCACTCCGCCGCTGATACCGCATATTACCGTATCATCGCCGACTGTCGCTCGGATATCCTCGATCTGGTGTTCAATAAAGCTTCTGGGTGACCAGTCAGGCTTCAGGCCTGCGATGTCGATCAGGAAGTTGGTGAGCAACTGCTTTCCATACAGCGTGTGCTGTACTTCAGGGTGAAACTGCAGACCGAATACTTTGAGAGCCGCTTTGCTGCCTGTGGCTTCGATTGCACACATTTCCGAATTGCTGCTGCTGGCGGTAACCGAAAATCCTTCCGGCATACGGACTACCTTGTCGCCATGGCTCATCCAGACATGGGAGTCGGGAATATTCTTGAAAAGCATGCTTGCAGGGACTCCGTTTTGCTGTTCAACCTGAATCCCGGCTCTTCCGAATTCCTGTTTTGCTGAAGCGTCGACCGCTCCGCCAAAATGAGTGGCTATTACCTGAAGACCATAGCATATACCGAGGATAGGGAGTCCAAGTGTGAATATCCCCTCATCGGGATGGAACGCAGACTCTCCGTAAACGCTGCCGGGACCTCCGGAAAGAATTATCGCCCCGGGGTTGTGTTCCCTGATGTTTTCCAGCGGGGTGTTATACGGGACGATTTCCGAATAGATGCCTATTTCGCGTATACGCCGCGCGATGAGCTGGGTGTATTGTGAGCCAAAGTCAAGAACCAGAACTGAATGCATAAATGTGAACGTGTTAAATGTTGTACTACTCTGATTCAGGAAAAGGGGGACTTCCCTCTTCTTCTTCGGAGGACTCCAGCAGTCCTGCCTGGTATTTCTTAAATCCTCGAGGAGTGAAGTACTCTACATAGACATCGTCGGTAAAGAGTTCCGCCGGGAGATTGCTGCTACGTGAAACCGGTACGGCAATAACGGTTTCAGGCATGTGGAAATACCTGTTTTCCATGCCGAGGGTGCTGTCCGCAAGACACTTTTTCATGAACCCCGCCCAGATTGGCAGGGCGGCCCTTGCTCCCTGGCCGTAACTCATAGAGGTGAAATAGATTCTTTCATCATCGAATCCTGCCCAGGCGGCAGCAACTATCTGCGGGGTAAAACCCACAAACCAGGCGTCTTTCAGGTTCTGGCCTGTACCGGTTTTTCCGGCGGCCTCGATGTTCAGGCCATATCGGTAAGGTATGGCCATGCCTGTTCCCCTTTTGATGACATCCTGGAGCATGGAGACCATGACATAGTTTGTTGTTGAATCAATTGCGGTTCTTGTTATCGGCTTGTATTCGGTTACGGTGTGGCGGAATTTGTCCTCGATCCTGCTGATGCTTACCGGCTCAACCCATACGCCGTTGTTTGCGAATGTGCCGAAAGCCGACGCAAGTTCGAGGGGTGCGATCTCGGATGTGCCAAGGGAAATTGACAAGTTCGGCTCAAGCTTGGACCGTATGCCCATTTTCTTTGCGTACCCGATAACTTCAGAAGGGCTCAGAAATTCATGCATCAGGCGGACTGTAACCTGATTGACGGATTTGCTGAGCGCGTGGCGCAATGTGGTAGGCCCGCCTGATTTGTGGTCGGCGTTTTTCGCTATCCAGACCTTGTTGCCGGATTTGATGGCAAGCGGCTGGTTCAGAATTCTGTGATTCGCCGGAATTCCCTTGTCAATCGCAGCGGTATAGACAAAAGGTTTGAACGTAGAGCCCGGTTGTCTTTTAGCCTGCCAGACATGGTCAAACTGGTACTGGTACTCATCGGGGCTGAACTCGCTGCCACCCACCCATGCCTTGATGTTGCCGTTGGATGGGTCGAGTGCTACAAAGGCCACCTGAACCCGCGTTTTATCATGGAGTACCTTCTCAAGCCACTTCTTGTCTTCCTGGAGTTCTTTGAGGGCCTTTTCCGGAGAGCGGCCGTTTTTAAGCAGTTCCCGGTAACGGGGTGTTTCGCGGATTATCTGGTTTTTCAGTTTTTTCGGCCATCGCCATGATTTATCAAATCGCTCCTGTACCCATGCTACATGTTCCTTTACGGCTTCCTGTGCGTAACGCTGCATCCTGCTGTCAAGAGTGGTGTATATGTTCAGGCCGTCACTGTAAACATTGATATCGTGCTGCCGGGATATCGGTTTGAGGGTCTGGCGGATATACTCGGTAAAATACGGAGCCTTGCCGTGGTTTGTAACCGGGGTGTAATCAAGCGCAAGTTTGCTTTTCCGGGCTTTTTTCATCTCCTGCTCCGAAATGAAATTCGCTTTTCCCATGAGAGAAAGAATCAGGTTGCGCCGGCTGACCGAGTTTTCGGGGTTGCGCGACGGATCATAGGCTCTCGGACTTTTAAGAATGCCGACAAGGGTAGCGCTTTCGGGAAGCGTGAGGGCGCTTGCAGGTTTGTTGAAGTATGTCCACGCAGCCGCCTCGATCCCGTAGGCTCCGGAACCAAAGTATACCGTGTTGAGGTAGAGTGCCAGAATCTCGTCCTTGGTATAGGTGCGTTCCAGCTCGATTGAGGTGAAAAACTCCTTGATTTTACGATTTACGGTACGTTCCTGGGTGAGATAAAGATTTTTTGCAAGCTGTTGGGTGATCGTGCTTGCACCATGCCACCGTTCTCTTCCCTTGAGAAGGTTTTCCCCGATAACAAGTACAAACCTGCGAACATCGAAGCCCCAATGGTCATAAAAGGCAAGATCTTCGGTTGCGATCAGGGCTTCAGGAACGTATTCGGAGATCGACTGCAACGGGACATACGTGCGGTTTTTCAGAAAGTACTTGTGAAGCAGTTTTCCATCTGACGAGTATACCAGTGAAGCCAGTTCAGGATTCGGGTTCTCAAGTTCTTCAAGGCTCGGAAGAGTTCTGAGAAGACTGAACACGTAGATGGTCATCGCAACCAGTGCGATTGCAAACAACATGACGATCACCTTCCATGGAAATGGTTTTCGCCGTTTCTTTTTTTCGTTCTTTTTTGTCTTCATGCTGTTCCTGTTCACCATATTCCGTTTTCCTGTAACATCGCCCCATACCTTTAATTGAACGATTGTTCGAATGTTAACAGTGGCGAGTTATAATTCAACTATTGATCCTGATTACTAATGAATGTTGTCAGATATTTTATTCCTTTACTCAACTGCCCCTCTTCACTCGTTACTCGTTTCTTGTCACTATTTTCCCAGGCTATACTATCTGAATGACGCCATTTCCGGCAGTTTCATGCGAACTGTTATTATGAAAGTCATTAGCAAATTCAAAATGTTTTGTAAGCTGCTCCGCGAACCTCACGGTATCTTCGAGCATGGGCAGATGCCCCAGGTTCATGAACTGAACAAGCCTTGTCGGCGAGGCTGCTTTCTGTTTTCGCGTATGGTAGAGGGTGACCGTTCCTTCCGGCGGTATGGTATGATCCTTCATGCCGACGCAGCAGAGAACCGGCGAGGCGATCTCGATAACGTGTTTTGTATAGGTTCTCAGAACTTCACGATCAATGGAAAAGTGTCCTACTGCATTGGTTGCTTCCTTGTCGGAAGTGGTGAAGTCCTCCACAATAATATTGCCGTATTCCTTTCCTATTTCAGCGGTTGCAGCGCGTTTGATAAACAGTGATTTCAGTGGTTCGGCCTGAAAGAAGTTGCGAAAATTCATCGAGAAATCGATCAGTCCGCCGAGAAACATCAGTCCGGCCGAAGTAAATGCGTTTTCCTCGAAGATACCGCAGGCAAGGATTGTTGAGGAAAGGAGAAAGTCGCTGAAACGCAATGAGAGTTCCGTTGCAACCATGCCGCCCATTGAGTGGCCGATGATATGAAGATTTCGTCCTTTGTTCAGTCCGAGATGTTCGATCAACGCTGCTGCTTCGTCTGCAAAGCCCTCGATGGTGAACGATGGCTTGTGGTCCTGCTCGATAACTGTTTTCCCCGTTCCGCTCTGGTCATAAGTGACGCAACGGTAATCAGGGGACAGTTTTTCAATCAAGGGTTGCCAGTACCGCGAAGAAATGGCCCAGCCGTTCACAAAAAGCACTGCGGGTTTGTTGGGGGAGGCAGGGTTGTTTTCCGCCGTATCGGTGTAAAACATCTTGCAGCGGTCGCTCGAAAAATAACTCATCTCATTCGTCGGTTCTCAATTGAAAAGCAAAAAAATAATATAACAACTTTTGATTCTTCAGGAACGTAAGAGGGAGTGAAAACAGGGTGCAGCGTCAGGGAGGGGTGTTGGCTCACAAGGGATGGTGCAGAAGAAGAAAAAACTAAAATAATTTATATTTAGATAAGATTTTTTTATCATTGTTTCCCGACAAGTCGGGATCGGTTTTCAATCGGCGTATGGCGCAGCCTGGTAGCGCACTTCCTTGGGGTGGAAGGGGTCGTGGGTTCAAATCCCGCTACGCCGACTCAATCGTATGTCCCACACTTCAGTATACTTGTTTTCTCTCTTCCTGGTGCCTTCCAACGAAGTAATCATGGCGTGCAGCCATTGTAGTAAAGGTGCCTGCAATAATTTTCAACGGAGAATAGGTAATGGATTTTGAATGTGCTTTTCAGTCTGAACTGGAAAACCTGGAACCACGTCCCGCACTTACCATCAGACTAAAGACAAAAGCAGGTGATATTGCCGAGATGTTCGACCAGGGATTCAGCGCTATCGCAGGGTATCTTGAGTCAAAGGGGAAAAAACCCGAGGGACCTCCTTTTGTTATCTATTACAACATGGAAATGGATACTCTCGAAGTGGAGTTCGGGTTTCCTGTTGAAGAAGGTATTGAGGGGGAAGATCCGATACAGGCCACAATGACACCTTCAGGCAAGGCTGCGACCAGTCTTTATATCGGGCCGTATGAAGATGCGGAGCCGGTATACGATGCGCTTATGAAATGGATCAGCGATAACGGTCTGGAAGCAAACGGCGTGGCTTACGAAATCTATCT